>JBKCMS010000133.1:0-6124 GCA_046300175.1 Pseudomonadota bacterium
AAAAGTCCGTAGCGAAATCCCGAGTTTTGGAGAACGCTATCGATTCGCGGATGCGAATCAAAACAACAACCTATAGTGATGTCCAGCAAAAGCCTTGCCAGTTTTACTGGCACGGACTTTTGCACGTCACTATAGCCCGCACATTTCATGAAGCCTGCTACTGCGAGCGACGATAACGGAGCTTTTTCGGCTCAAAAATCGATTTTCGGGCCGGAATGTATCGCGATACGATTGAAGCCCCGAAAATCGATTTTTGAATTCGCCCTTCGGGCTCGAAAAATCACCATTCTCGGCGCTCTCGCGACGCAGTTTCATGAAATATGGGGGCTAGAAAGAAATCAAAACCGCCTCTAAGGGCATGGGATGAATAGGTTATCGCGCCGCTGGCAAACTGCCGCGAACATTAACAGTGCTACCTACCCCTATGCCGAGCCGCGCAGCGGTGCCGCCAGCGAACTCAAACACGTACTGACTTGGAGTCTCTACCCCTCGTGAGTCCTCCGACAGTGGAACGGTATTAGCCACGACTCCAACTACCCGCCAGTCTCTAGACACAAAGATCATATCTAGCGGAATCAAAGTATTCTTCATCCAGAATGAGAGCTGCCTCTCAGAGGGAAATACGAACAACATTCCCTTCATGGAGCCGAGCTCGCGACGAAACATAAGCCCCTTGGAACGTTCCTCATCACTAGCAGCTACCTCGACCGAGAACAATCCAAGCGGTCTACCATCAGCAGTTATAAATTCAGCGTCGACAGTCGGTAGACTACTGGCAGACCTACACCCAATTATGGCAGGCGCTATAAAAAGTGCGAGCAGAATCGAAAACAATCGACAACGGAGCACAATTACCGGCCCTTAATCGCCTCAGTCAGTTGCGGAGCAACCTGAAACAGATCCGCGACTAGCCCATAATCAGCAACCTCAAATATCGGAGCATCTGGGTCCTTGTTGATCGCCACTATCACCTTAGAATCCTTCATCCCTGCAAGGTGCTGAATCGCTCCGGATATACCAACTGCGATGTAAAGGTTCGGTGCCACCACCTTACCTGTTTGGCCAACCTGCCAGTCGTTAGGCGCGTAGCCAGAATCTACCGCGGCTCGCGAAGCTCCTACAGCCGCTTTGAGCGCGTCTGCTAATGGGAAGATCACTTTTTCGAAATTCTCGGCAGATCCTAGCGCCCTGCCACCGCTCACTATTACCTCAGCGTCGGTCAACTCCGGGCGATCAGCCTTCGACTGCTCATAGGCGATTACCTCGCCAAACCGTTGCTGTTCCTTTAACTCCGGGTCACCAGTGAGAGAAAGAGGGGCCACCATACCCTTTGCGCCACCCTTGCCTGCTGGAGCAAACGCAGTACCACGTACCGACACGACCCGCACAGGCGAAAGTACCTCTACATCGGCGATGATGTTACCGGCGTACATAGGCCGCTTTACTGATCCATCGGCATTTATCGCGATCACATCTGATACCTGTGCCCCATCAAGCAAGACGGCCACACGAGGCAGGAGATCTTTTCCGGTACTGCTAGCAAGTCCGACTACACTCGAGGCTCCAAGCTCTCTAGCCGCCAATGCTACTGCACGAGCGTATGGCTCAGCGCGGTAACGCTCAAACAGGCCATCTTCAGAGGAAAGCACCTTGGATAATCCATATTCGGCGGCTTCCTGCGCCGCTAATGTTGCCCCATGTCCGAGAGCCACTCCGACCAAATCGCCACTCTTCCATGCCCCCTGAAGTTCTTTGGCTGCTGTGAGCGCAACCAGAGCACCTTTAAGGATTCGCCCGTTATCATGTTGCACATAAACTAGGACATTATTCATGACTGCTACCTACCTTTGTTTAGCCTCTGGTCCAATATCGAATCCACTACGCGCCTGCAGCTCAAGCAAGCGATGCTAGAGCACCTTAGCTTCGTTCTGTAACGCCGAAATCAGCTCTGTAACATCGGCGACTTTCTTCCCAGCCTTACGCCCGGCCGGCAACGCCAACGACTTAACCCGCACTTTCACCTCTGGCGATACACCAAGCGCCTCAAGTGAGGTTTCTTCAAAGGGCTTCTTCTTCGCCTTCATCAAGTTAGGTAAAGCTGCGTAACGTGGCTCATTGAGCCTGAGGTCTGTCGACACAACACAAGGCAACGGCACTTTGATCGTTTCAAGACCACCATCGATCTCACGGGTTACTGTTGCCGAGCCGTTATCTATCAGCACCTTAGAAGCGAAGCACGCCTGAGGCAGTTGCAGCCTGCCAGCCAGCAGCTGCGCAGTTTGGTTAGAATCCGAATCGATTGCTTGCTTGCCGAGCAATATCATCTGATATTCGCCACGCTTAAAAACCTCCGCTATCGCCCTCGATGCTAGGTCTGAGTCCACCGGGCCGTCGTGTTTGACCAGAATCGCGGAATCAGCTCCCATTGCCAAAGCGTATTCGAGCCGATTACGCACATCAGCCGGGCCGATACTGACCAGCACGATCTCGGTTACTTGCCCCTTCTCCTTTAACCGAATCGCCTCTTCTACAGCGATCTCGTCAAAGGTGTTAATGATCCACTTTATTCCCTCGGTTTGGATGTTTGAACCATCAGGAAGAAGCTTCAATTTAATCTGCCAATCTGGCACTCTTTTTATTGGAACTAGTATCTTCATGGCTCTACTTTATCGCACCCTTTACCCGTTGGGCCAGAGGAAATTGCCTCAATTTTGCAGCTCAAAGACCACAATCATTCGACTCACGGCTTAGGCTTTGCTAGGATGCCTCACGATTCATCCACCTAGCGGCGGTATGCAACAGATATCAAAAACCCCAGCTATAGTTTTGTCGACCATCCTGCTGATCACACTCCTAACTGCTGTTGGGATCGTGCTGAGGCCCTTTCTACTTCCCTTGTTGTGGGCGATCGTGCTGACTGTGGCTACCTGGCCGCTCTTTTTAAAGCTACGCTCGTTTTTTCCCAAGAGACCTTGGGTAGCATCACTTGGCCTTAGCCTTCTGCTTGCGTTGGCACTCCTGATTGTCGCCATTCCCCTACCGCTGCAACTGGCTGGGGAGCTTCGTCTGCTAGGACAGCAGCTGGCTAATGCTGACATATCGCAGCTTGCTGAATCGATGGGCCAGTTACCGATCATCGGCACTGCGCTCTCTGATCACATCAATTCTTTACTCAGCTCAGAAGGCGGAATCAGTGCAGTGGTCGCTGCAAATCAAGAGATACTCATCCGCTTCGCCACCAAGGCCGCCGTGAGCGTTATGGATACAATAGCGGTGGTGTTTATGACACTGGTGGGATGCTTTATCCTCTACAATCGCGGCGAATTGCTAGTAGCTCAAACGCGCACCATAGCTCGGAAGCTAGGCGCCACCAGAGCAGACTACCTTTTTGACTATATTACCATGACCGTTCGCGGTGCAGCTTACAGCGTAGTTGCTACCGCTGTGGCACAGGGAACCCTGGCTGGTATCGGTTACGCGATCGCCGGCGCGCCACTTCCAGCTCTGCTGGCACTCTGCACCATGGTCTTATCTCTTATTCCTTTCGGAGCACCGATCATCTACGTTCCGGTTGCTGCATACGTTCTCTTCGCTACTGGGCAGCCGTGGTACTACGGGGTCGGCTTGTTGGTATGGGGCATCGCATGTATCAGCACTATCGACAATCTGCTACGCTCGATTCTGATCAGTAAGACAACTCGTGTCTCCGGAATCATAGTATTCATGGGTGTTCTTGGTGGAGTGCTGGCGTTCGGCCTTCTAGGTGTGTTTATCGGTCCAGCGCTAGTCGGCGTAGCTCAGACCCTATGGCTGGATTTGGCTCAAGGAGAGGGGACGCAAGCCGAAAAAAGAGTGCTTGAAAGTTGATACCGGCAAGCTGCAAGCTCCGTTTTTTAGTTCGTGTGTCATATGTCAACCGTCGATGAGACCACATCTCTCCGCTCCGATCAGCCGCAGGCATCCCCCACCTTACGACCAGTAATGTATCAGCGTTGGGACGATCTTATTTTTATGCATTGGCGCTATGACGCAACTGAGATCGCCGCTCGACTTCCGAAACAACTTGTGCTCGACACCTATCTCAACGAGGCATACATGAGCATCGTTGCATTTCGAATGAATTGCGTGCGACCGGCGGGGCTACCGGCGCTACCCTGGCTATCTTATTTTCTTGAGCTTAATGTCCGCACCTACGTTCGAAGCGTGAATGGCGAACCGGGTATCTTTTTCTTCTCTCTCGATTGCGATCGCGCCCCCGCCGTCTGGATCGCGCGCGCTGCATTTAAGCTTCCTTATATGCATGCTTCGATGAGTTTTGTACAAACGGCAGACACCCGCTCTCCCGTTGGCTACACACAGTCTATGCTTTGCTGCCGCACTGGCCACCATGAGACTGCCGAATATTCGTGGTCGCTTCCCAGCGCACTAGCGCCTACAAACCCAGGCAGCCTGGAGTTCTTCCTAACCGAAAGATACAATTTCTTTACCGTTCGACGCGGTAAGCTCATGCGGGGACAGGTCTATCACAAGCCCTACAAGATAGGCACGCCGATACTCCGGTCTTGGAGCTCTCTGCCGATCGCTTGGAACGATTTTTCCCCAGTAGATCACTTGCCGGAGATCGTCTCCTACTCTCCTGGGGTTTCGATCTCCGCATACCGTCTTGCTACGGCCAAATAGTCCCGTAAGTTAAGCCAGGTATAGTGTGCTACTGGCACTCTCCGCCCTCAAAGAACACATTAAAAAAACGCTGTTCAGTTATTTTCGATGGCCCCATTCTCTAAACTATTAGGGAGACAAGTCATTAAATTTCTCACCGCAAACCGTAAATAACATGTGTCAACCAATGTATTTACAACAAGTTACGAGGCACCAGCTCCAACTACGCGCAATTTAGGCTTATAGAAAAACGTTCGCCGCAGTAAAACAGACGTAAAATTAGCTAATTGGATGGTTGGCACCGATCCGAAGGAGTTCTATGAAAGCAGTAGGAGTCTGCCGGTGGTCCTGCGTAAATAGCGATCTAAAAATGTTCCGGCACTTCCTTTGTACAACGTCTTGGAGAGGGATCCCTTACCATGGAAATGTTAAATGTCGGGCAATTTGAGTTGGTCTCGAATGCATTCTCGTTCGCCATCGCAGTGATGGGAGCAGCAACAGTCTTTTTGTTTCTCGGACGCAGCCAAGTTGCGCCGCAGTACAAGACTGCAGTAACGATCAGCGGTATTGTCACGTTGATCGCTTTCTATCATTACTGGCGGATATTCGATTCATGGCAGCACGCCTATACAGTGACCAAGACCGGTCTTGAGGCAACAGCTCACAAGTTCAACGATGCTTACCGTTACGTTGATTGGCTGCTTACCGTACCGCTACTGCTGATTGAGCTTATTCTCGTGATGAAGCTCTCGCGCGAGGAGACCTTCTCGAAAGGTCAGAAGCTGGCGCTGGCCGCTGCCTTGATGATTATCCTTGGATATCCAGGCGAGGTAGCTGCAGATATGGGCACCAAGTTCAAGTGGTGGTTCTTCTCGATGATACCTTTCATTTACATCGTATTCAGCCTCTTCTCAGGTCTGTCAAAGGCGATCAATTCTCAGCCTGATTCGGTTAGGGATCTGATCACCACGGCACGCAACCTCACTGTGGTATCGTGGTGCTTCTACCCGATAGTGTACGCTCTATACTTCTTCCCAGGCGCCAACGTCGGGAGTGCAGAGGTAACAACTTACGTACAGATCGGGTACACCATAGCCGACATAGTAGCTAAGGCAGTGTTCGGTGTGTTCATCTACGTAGTCGCAGTACGCAAGTCAGAGGCCAACGCTTAATTAGCGTTATACTCGCTTTAATTGCGATGAAAGCAGCGCCCTCGGGCGCTGCTTTTTTTGTCGTGCGGCACTGCTGCTGTGTATAGCGTTCTCCAAAAGTCCTTAGCGAAATCCCGAGTTTTGGAGAACGCTATCGATTCGCGGATGCGAATCAAAACAACAAACTATAGTGATGTCCAGCAAAAGCCTTGCCAGTTTTACTGGCACGGACTTTTGCACATCACTGTAGTTTTCGGCCCAAAGCGCTACTTTTTTCCCCCACCGATCCGAGTAACCACATCACCTGCTGCGGT
>JBKCMS010000134.1:0-20572 GCA_046300175.1 Pseudomonadota bacterium
CGCACATTAATATAGGTTGTTGTTTTGATTCGTATCTACGAATCAGTAGCGTGATCCGAAAGCCGGGATTTCGCTAGAGACTTTTGGATAACGCTATATATATGTTTATTCCTATCGGCGATGACAACACCCGACGCCACCGCACTCCCTATGTAGTCTGGCTACTTGTGGCAGCAAACGCTGCGGTATGGATGCTTGAATTGAACCTCGGGCAGGAGTTCATAGCATCTTTCGCTACAATTCCGCTTGAGATATCCACGGGCACCGATATCGTCTCAACCCGCCAGGTGACGATTCAAGGTGAGCGATTTCCAATAGTCCACGGCCCAGGACCGGTGCCGATCTACCTCACACTGCTAACCTCAATGTTTATGCACGGCTCTTGGGGCCACATTATCGGCAACATGGTGTACCTGATTATCTTTGGCGATCAGATCGAGGACCGCTATGGGCACTTGAAATTTCTTCTATTCTATTTAATCGCTGGAGTAGTGGCCAGCCTGGCGCACGTGGCAGCGGACCCATCATCGATTCTACCGTGTGTTGGTGCATCGGGCGCTATCGCGGGAGTTCTCGGCGCCTACTTTATCATGCACCCCTCAAATACAGTGCGAGTGCTGATCTTTCGCGATATAATACACCTACCGGCCTTTATAGTTCTTGGATTTTGGGGAGCTATGCAGATTTTTGGTCACTTTGGAAATCCAAGCTCCGGTGGTGGCGTTGCATACATGGCCCACGTGGGCGGTTTTGTAGTTGGGGTTGTTGTGGCATTAATCGGTCGCACTGGCAGGTTGATGAGGAGATAAATCCAGCCTAATGTATTTTTGAGACCGGCTCTAGCTAACACACTGATATTGCAGTGTTTTATTCAGTCAAACAGACATCTGATGACGATTTTAGCTGCACCTAGGATTCAGAAATCGATCGGGCTGCCTTTCGATTTTACAAAACTGTGACAATTCCCCCACCTGACTGTGTCAGTGTGATCTCCATCACGTATCGTTTTGTGGAGGGGAACCATGACGACGCGAAAAACAGACGCTGAACTTGTAAAGGGTGTAATTGAGAGAGAGGAGAGTTGCTTTGAAGAGCTGCTCGCTCGCTACGGTTCTAAGGTCCTCAATTTAGCTATGAGGATCACGCGCAGTCAGGAGGACGCGGAAGAGATCCTTCAGGATGTATTCATTACCGTATTTACGAAACTTGGAAGCTTTGAACACAAAGCGCAGTTTTCAAGTTGGTTGTATCGGGTGACGATGAACTCAAGCTTTATGAAGATTCGCGCTCGAAATCGTCGTCGTACGGTATCGTTGGAGGATGTTGAACCAACGACTCGTCACAGCTGGGTAGGCAATCGAACTGAGCTATTTGATATCGACACGATGAGTTCACGACACGAACTCCGCGACGCGATTCAAGCTGCCGTTCAACAGCTACCCGAGGAGTACCGTGCAATCTTTGTTCTGCGTGATATCGATGGCTTGTCAAACGAAGCAGTGAGCCACGTACTGCAGCTCTCGGTGCCCGCGGTTAAGAGCCGGCTGCACAGATCGAGACTTCTAATGCGTGAGCAGCTAAAGTCACACTACGCCGCTGCATGCAATTCATCTGAGACGGCCGGAACTATAGACGAGCCCTTGCACGTTGTGTAGGAGCAGATTCGCGGCTGCGGATTGCCTCCGCAGTCGCGATGCGCTATGCAAGGCCGCATGACTTTTGTAGCGGCCTTTTACTCTTTTACAATCGAGCTCAATCACTCTGACCGTAACGTCTACACCAGCTTTCGGATTAAGCTCCCTCGTCACGAGCTGGAGTCACGAGAGCACTTCTATGCCCGACTGCTGGCCTACACCCACTCATATCGGTCGGGGATACAGTTTAACGAGAGCTTTTCGGATTCAAAGGAACCAACGATAGCGGTCCGCGACGAAATAGGAACTCTTCATCTATGGGCCGAACTCGGCTCTCCTGAGAAACGCCTGCTTGAGCTATCGCTAAAGCAACAGCCTCAAGCAGAGCATCGCATCTATTTCTATGAACCTAACGATATCCAGATATTCTGTCATCATCTACGTGGCAGTAAAACCAACTGGGTTGAAAATGTCTTATTCTTTCAGCTTGATCCCCAACTTATCGCAAGTCTGATCGAGCACGAGTCATCCAGCCCACACTGGAATCTGTCGTATATCGACGACAGACTTTACCTAACGGTTAATGGAGCAGAGCTTAGCTCAGAGATAATTTCGGTTAATATCTGGTCTGAATTTCAAACATCACTGGAAACGGCACAAGATGAGACAATATCTTAGCTCTGCTTTTTTGATTTTTAACGACTCAGCAAATGCAGCGACTGAAACACCAGCCCCTAGTAGTAAGGGGCGGCTTTGCGGAGCAAAGGGCATGAGAGCCATCACACCACACCTGTTCTAACTGAAAACTAACCCTGAGCAGGTAGCTCTGAAAGGTATCTGATATTATCCTACCGGTGCGGTCTACAAACTGCCGATAGATAGCAAAACTTGCCTCAAAAGGCAGCTTCGCCGAGAGGTTGAGAAGACGCGAAGTGAAATGAGTAAAACGAGCTAAAATCGCAGGGGTATCCGCCGAGATACTCCGATAAACTTTTTGCGAAGTTTGACGAAATAGCAGCCCACAGATCGTCAACCTAAGCAGAAGATGCTTTTTAGTATACATCAGTTAGTATATGAGCACAGCTGTCGAACAAGGAAAAAGTCCGGGGCCTTCTGAACCTATAGGTGAGCCTAATCAATCGACCCTTCTTGAGGGCCGAGATCTGCCCTACCAAGCGAGGCGAAGTATAGGACTTAAACAACTACAGTCTATAGAATCACTCCTTGAACAGTCTGAAATACAAAACGGGCTATTGTTTTCTTGCCAACAAAGGATCTCAGAGCTTGAGTCACTAAGGGATGACATCCGCACAGGGAAGGTGACTCCAGAGCAGGCCAGAGACCGAGTTTGCGTAAGCACCATCGATTGGCAGTATGTGCCATCCGCAAATGATTTAACTAATACTATAGATCGCCAGATATGTGCTCTCTTCAGACAGCGTGATGCGCACGTTGTCGTACTAGCTAAACAGCAAAATATGCTTACCAATTGTATCCTTGATTTTGCCGAGCTTTACGGGGTCGACCATAAGCAATCTCTTCGATATGCAGAGCTGCTCGACCTTAATTATATCAGGACATGGGTCAAAGCTTGGTCTGAGGTAAGTGAATGGAAGGACTGAGGTATGCGTAGTCACGTATTTGCTAGCCGGCAGCTATTGCTTTCTGGATCACAAACACTGCGGCACCGGAGAGGTACCCCATCACTGCTAGAAACGAGATCGTTCTGACGTACCAAAAGAAATTTATCTTCTCTAGCCCCATTGCGGCTACCCCTGCTGCTGATCCTACTATCAGAACGCTACCTCCTGTGCCTGAGGTATAGGCCAGAAACTGCCAAAATAGATCATCCATTGGGTACTCAGCCAACGGATACATAGCCTGCACAGCCGCCACCAGCGGCACGTTGTCGAACACTGCCGACAGCAGTCCGATAATCAAGCCAAGAACAACTACGTCGCCCACCACAGCTTCAAGCCAATGTGCCACTTGAGTCAAAACTCCGGTAGTTTGCAGCACCGAGATCGCCAGTAGTATGCCGAGAAAAAAGAGAATACTTGGAGTGTCTATTTTACGAATTGCGTGATTAACCGAGAGTACACCCTTCTCGGCCTCACTCTTCTCGCTGTGAATCAATTCGGTCAATACCCACATTACACCAAGACCAAACAACATACCCATAAATGGCGGTAGGTGCGTGACTGTTTTAAATACTGGGACAAACAGTAGCACTGCCAAACCCAACCAAAATACAGCACTGCGCTCAAAAGGCGACGAGGGTAAAGTCTCACTAGATTTTACTCCAGGCAGCGACACATCACCTTGAAGCCTGAGCGAAACGGCGATAATCGGCACCAGCGAGCATACTAAACTGGGAAGAAAAAGAGTTGTAATCGTGGGCAGCACAGATATCTGACCACCGATCCACAACATGGTTGTTGTCACATCTCCCATAGGGGACCAGACGCCACCAGCATTTGCTGCAATAACGGTTACTCCTGTGAACAATAAACGATCATCTCGATCGGCGATAAGTTTTCGCAGAAGCGTTACAACAACGATAGTGGTAGTTAAGTTATCAAGTAGCGCAGAGAGAAAGAATGCTATTGCTGACACGATCCACAGCAACCTACGCTTATTGTTGGTTGCTATCCTTGAGGTTATCAGATCAAATCCATCATGAGCATCAATTAGCTCAACGATCACCATCGCTCCTAAGAGAAAAAAGAGTATTCCTGACAGCTCTCCCATATGCTCAGATAACGCGTGGTTGACAGTGTGAGCATCCACTCCACTCAAAATGTAGATCGTCCAGCAGAGTATCCCGGTAACCAGCGCTGAAGCAGCTTTGTTAATCTTAATTGAATGTTCGAGCGTGATAGCCGCGTAGCCCAGTATAAATACAAAAACTATGAGAGATGTTGCTACCGACGGTGTCATAACATAAAGGTATAGCAGATCAGATGCGGATGGCACTACTCATGTCGCAAGGCATCAAGGGTCTCAATGCGAGAAGCGCGCCAGGCGGGACCAACACCAAATACCACCCCAACCACTGCCGCCAAAACAAACGCTGGTACGACTATCCATAGCGGCGCTCGCATATCAAAGTTAGGATATACAGCGTGCAGGCCGTAGGTGATAAGCAGGGCTCCACCCACACCGATTGCGCCACTTAGGAAGGATAGCCCGACGGCTTCAGCCAGAAATTGCTTCAATATATCACGCCTTCGAGCGCCGACTGCCCTCCGAATTCCTATCTCCTGCGTCCTCTCTACTACAGATACCCAGGTAATATTCATAATACCGATACCACCCACTACCATCGATATCGCAGCTATTGCTGCCAGCACATAGGTGAGCATGTTGAGAATCGTATTCATACTCTCCATCATTGAAACTTGGGTTAAGACCGTGAAATCCTCTTCTCCCTCTCTGCGGTCCCTAAGAATCTGAGTTATCTCTGCAACAGCATCATCAATACCAACTCTAGATGAGGCTCTAGCGCGGATGCCAAAGAGCTTGTCTTCGTTAAAGAGCTTCAAAGCCGCTTCTGTCGGAATAAATCCGATCTCATCAAAACTCAAGCCCAGCTTATCCCCCATCGGCGCAAGCACTCCAACAACTCGAAACTCACTCTCGTTTAACTTAATCGCGCGACCAAGAGGCTCTTCATCTCCGAAGAGTTGCTCGGCTATGTTACTTCCTAAAACCACAACTCTGCGGCGATACTCATCTTCCTCGCGGGTAAAGTATCCTCCGCGGCCCGGAGCCAGGGTAATAATCTGGGGAAATTGCTCGTTTGTTCCAAACAGGGTGATATTACTAATGGATTCATCGCGTCGAGCTGAAACTGTTCCCATGACCAAACCTGAAACAGCCTCGACATTGAGAGCACGCTTCTCAATCGCCGCCACATCGGCAGTAGTCATCTTACGCTGAGCAGCGCCTACTGGAGGACCAAAGTGTGTTTTTTTATCACTTTTCCCCGGTTGGATTACGATTAAGTTAGACCCTAGCCCCTCGAACTCTCTCAGAACGTATTTCTTTGCCCCTTCGCCTAATGAAACCAGTAAAACTACCGAGCCAACTCCGATTACCATCCCAAGGATAGTCAGTACTGTTCGCAACTTCTGCGACAGAAGCGACTCGATGGACATTCGCAGGATCTCTTTGGATTGCATATAGACTTATCTTTGCGCGGCTTAAACAGGCCTAGCCCGCCAATAGCTTTCCATCACCAAGGACGATGCGTCGCTTGGCTCTTTGAGCAATAGCCTGGTCGTGGGTTACCATAACTACAGTTACACCTTCTGCATTTAGACGCTCAAAGAGCGCTACTATCTCGCCCCCAACCTTTGAGTCAAGATTACCTGTAGGCTCATCTGCAAACAGAACCGATGGATCGTTTACTATCGCTCGTGCGATCGCCACACGCTGCCGCTGGCCACCTGATAGCTGGTTTGGCAGATGATTCATGCGATCTGCGAGCCCTACTGTTGCCAGAGAGCGCTCCGCCCGTTCGCGCTGATCGCGATCGGATATAGCTTGTCCATAGCTCGATGCATAGGCAAGCGGCATCATCACGTTTCGAAGCGCCGATGCTCGCGGTAAGAGGTGAAAGCTTTGAAACACAAATCCCATCGAACTATTACGGAACTTAGCTCGCTCGTCATCCGAAAGAGTCTCTGTTGGCGTGCCGCTAATCACATAACGCCCAGTAGTTGGGCGATCAAGCAACCCTAAAATATACAATAGAGTCGATTTTCCACTACCTGAGGCACCAGTAATAGCGATTAACTCACCTTTGGATATCTGCAACGAGACATCTCTTAGAGCGTCGATCCGCTCCTCACCCCGAAAGAAAACCTTGGAGATGGACTCAAGAGCTAGCAGTGTCATTCGACCCTCCTATTCTTTGCTTGAAACTTCCAGCCCATCGCGAAGCTCGATCTTTTCAGCTGGCATTACTACGCTCTCATCTGGAGCAAGTCCGGAAACGATCTCACTTACATTAAATCCGGTGAGACCAACTGTTACAGGAACCTTTGTCAGTCGTGATCTGTTTAACGTAAATACATATCGCCCTGAACCTCGGCCAAAAAGTGTACGTGACGGCACTATAACTACGTCGTTTTTAGTGGCCGTGACGATCTCTACGTCGGCAGATGCGCCAGCCGGCAATAATATTCCCTCGCTCTCAACATCGAGTTCAACTTCACTGGTACGATCCTGCTCTCGAATACTGCTAACAAACGGTATGACTTTGCGCACCGTGGCCTTGAAAGGCTCGCGGCGCACAGCTAGTACCTTCACCCGCGCCGCCAGGCCTAGCTTTACCTTAGGCATATCGACCTCGTCGATCTCTACGGTTACATATCTTGGCTGCGTGTCGATCAATCGCAGGGGAGCCAGCGGCATAACCGCGGTAATCTGAGAAAGCTGCCCGACCTCAAGATTCTTCTCTGCTACTATACCCTCAAAAGGAGCACGAATTAAGCTCTTCTCATAAGCAGTGACCGCCGCGTCGTAGTTTCCCTGGGCTTGTATGACGTTGCTGCGCGATGCCGCTTGACTCTGCTGCAAGGTTTTGGCACGAGCAAGCTCCTCCTCTGCCACAGCTAGCCTTGATAGCAGATCTCCATTCTCTATCTGCGCTAAGACCGCGCCCTTTGGGACACGGTCGCCGATATGCACATTTACTTCCCGTACCCGACCTACCGCACCAAACGCCAATTCCGCAAGCTGCTCAGCTTTAACCGTTCCAGAATTAACCCCAGCAACTGTCTCTTCCACCGAACCACGAGAAACTTTGACTGTGCTTACCTCAGGCTTCTTTCTGCATCCCGAAGTGACTTGAAGGCAAAAGCACAATCCAAGCGCTAATAATAGCCGAGCACAGCTGCTCTGCCGTAACGGCGCTGGCCGCACGCGGCGCAGAGAATGTCGTGCGGAAGCGTACGGCATACACAGTTACAAGCAACGCTTAACAGCTGCAATCGCAGCTGCGTAATCAGGCTCGTTAGCTACTTCGGTTACGTAATCTACGTGCACTACTTTGCCACTCTTATCAGCTACAAATACAGCGCGCGCTAAAAGCCCTAGGTCAGTAAGATCGACACCGAAAGCCTTACCGAATGAGCGATACTTGTAGTCGCTGAACGCGGCAACTCGATCCACTCCCTCTGCGGCGCACCAGCGCTTGAGCGCAAATGGCAAGTCACGGCTTACTGCCGCTATCACCACATCTGCAGAAATGCTTGCTGCCTCCTGGTTAAATCGCTTTGTCTCAATTGCGCATACAGGCGTATCGATGCTCGGGATCACGACCAGAACAAGCACCTTGCCTGCGAAATTTGCATTAGTTGCATCGGACATATCAGCCGCCGTAAGGGTGAAATTCGGGAGCATCATCCCCTCCTCTATACAGCGTCCCTCTACTTTTAGTGGTGCGCCCTTCATCGTAATTGTTTCGTTGCTCTTTGCCATGGTTATCTCCCCTCTTGTGCTAGAACCCACCTTAAAAATATCTGCCGCTGCAGAATCTCCCTCTGTAGAGCTCGATATGGGTGTTACGCTTTGGCCAGCATGGTACACTATCCGTTATACAAGCGCACCGATAGTTGCTCACGATCTGCTGCTAGTTGATTATGATTGGCATCCGGCCCGACCTTACTATCCTCCTATAAGGCACCACCTGACCTACACAACTTGCTGTAATTACTATCTATTAATCAATCGCGATAGCGTGCTCTAACAGTCCGTAGCGAAATATCGGCTTTTGCAAAACGGTATCGAATCGCGGATACGAATCAGAACAACAACCTGTAGTGATGTACGCCCAAAGCCTTGCTAGTTTTACTGGCACGGACTTTTGCACATCACTATTGTCTATCGCCATACAACCAAAGACATACCGATGCCTTGCGACAACCTATAAAATTGCTTGTTGTTCGCCGCTACTATCAGCTGTTCGCTTAAATGGAGCACTTATTATGAATTTCTTCTACACCCTTTGGGCGCTCTCACTTGTGGCCCTAACATCTTTAAGTCTACCTGTAACAGCTCTGGCGGAACCCAACACAAGCCACTTAGCAGTCCCTGCTGCCCTAATCGGCTCCGATGGACGGTTTGGCCCGGATGCTCAGGTGGCTCTTGGCGCCTACCGTGGCATGGTAGAAGAGCACGTCGATGGAGTCATTCGAACCTTACGAGTTCTGACAAATACCAGCGAAGCTCGCTCCGGCTCATGGGAGCAGATTAAGCCGCTGCTCCTGCGCTATAGCAACGACCTTCCCACTGATGCTACCGCGTGGTTTGTTACCCCAGATGGGAACTACTCTGTGACCGATGGGGCTAGTACAGAACACCACAATTTAAGGGATCGTCCCTATTTCCCGATACTAATGTCGGGCAAAGAAGTTTTTGGAGACCTAGTGATTAGCCACTCAACTGGCCACCGCTCTGTCATTATTGCCGCCCCAATAATCTCATCGCAAACTTCAAAGGTAATCGGCGGACTTGGCGTATCGCTGCGTGTTCGGCTCCTATCCGAACTGGTCGATAAACACCTTGGACTCTCTGATAAAGAGTATTTCTATGCCCTGGAGCGAGACACGAAGATAGCCTTACACCGCAAAGCAGATCGGATGTTTAAGACGCCGAGCGATGTGGGCGATGAGGCACTTGGTGAGCAGTTTAAACGCGAGCTAACGGACAATAGTGGCAGCTTCGAGTATACCCTCCACGGCAAAAATATCTCTGCTATCTACCAGCGCTCACCTGAGCTTGGTTGGTACTTTTTTCTCGCCCGCGAGATAGACCCAGCCTAAATCTTCTCTTAAAAAAACTACTGGCGCAGAGTTACCAATCACACCACTAGTTTGCAAACTGACAGCTAGCTATGTCTCCAGATCGAAAGCCAACGAGGAATGCCTGCTGCCGCTGCTCCGATGTGCCGTGAGTAAAGCTCTCGGGCGATACTACCTGCCCAGACGAGCGCTGAATATGGTCATCTCCTACCGCTGCCGCTGTTGCTAACCCTTCCTCTATATCTCCAGGCTCAAGGAAATCACGTTCCTTATCTGCATGGTGCGCCCACAATCCCGCATAGCAATCGGCTTGAAGCTCTATAGCGATCGCCTGGCGTTGATCACCCCGACCGCGCATACGCTCTGGATGAAGCAGGGTCTGTACGTGATGACCGACTTCGTGCGCTACCACATAGGCCAGAGAGAAGTCTCCCTTTCCTCCAAGACGCTGGAGATCCTCCATGAAACTTAAATCAAGATACACATGTCGATCGGCCGGACAATAAAAAGGCCCCGAGGCTCTCTGGCCGTACCCGCACCCAGTATCTGTGGCTCCCCTAAAGAGAACCAGTGGTGTTGGAGTGTAAGTGCGACCCAATCTCTGAAAAATATCGCTCCATCGAACTTCTAGATCCTTTAGAGTAACTGAGACCAGTCCCTTAGATTCGTTTGAATCAAATGCCGATTGCGGCCCCGAAGATTGAGACGGAGCAACGGCCCCTTGACGCATCTCGTTCTGTAGCAGTGAGATAACAGCTCGCGGGTCACCACCAAGCAGGTAAACGATCAATCCAAGGATCACTACTCCGCCCAGCCCAAGCCGTGGTCCTGCTACACGCGAACGACCGACGCTACCAACGCTGTTACTACGCTTGTCTATTATGTTATCACTCTGACGACGACCAGACCATTTCATTAGGCAGCTCCCTTTTGCTACAAGAAGTTCTAGGGTCGCAACAAGGATAAGTCTAACTTATCAAGACGTCAAACTATACCGCACCTCGGCCTAACCTGCTAATCCTACCGACAATCGGAAGGGCTATCATCAACCACACCTGTCCTATGACCCTGGGAGCCTTGCGGCGCCGAGCCAGCCAGCCAGACATGCGATTCGGTTGATACAGACGGGGCCAAGCCTCTAAGGTTTTCGTAAATATCTGGCGACCCTATCAACTCAACAAAGGCGGCCGTATGACGTTCGTGACAAGTCCTTACTCGCGCACTGAAGCGCCTGCCATTGGCCTGCACTTCACACGGTCCAGCTTTGAACAGTGCCTCACGAAAATCAGGAGTTGCTGATACAGCGCGCCAAAGTAGACACTTGGAGAGCGGCTCCTTACTCTTGCCAGAGATCAGCGCCTGACCAGCTGAGGCGCTTGAAATACTCCATGATGCAGCCGGTAACGCCCGATTACCGAGCAAACTACTTACAAATAAAACAATAGCCTCGTGAGCCTGCTGCTCACTAAGAACTCCGTGACCTACATTCGGAAGTATACGGAGCATCTTTGGCTCTGGAAGAGCACCCCAGTACTCTCGAACCGAGTCAACTACCCAGTAAGGATCGTTTGCCCCCAGGAGAACCAACTTTGGAATTGTGTAATTTTTTGCATACACATGCGGGTCGAGCCACTGAATAAGCTGCTTAACTCGTGGCTCTAAAAGAGCATCGGTGAGCCCTAGAGCTGTGTAGGGACGAATCTTCTCAGAGTCACGGCCGTAGCGTGCTCGCGCCAAAGCTATCTGCCTCTGCATCGACACCATTTCAAATACTGCTGGCACCATTCCAACTATTCGCCTCTCAACCGCAGCGCTAAGATACGTAGTCCAGCCACGCTTTGACGCCCCAATTAGAACGACTTTAATCTCGCTCTGACCGAGCGCGCCCTGCAGAACATCGATACCCTTTACAACACTCGCCACCATCGGAAAAAGAAGCGGCCACGATGAATCTCCTGACTGACGATATTCATTGAGGGTAAAAGAAAGAAGCTCATCCTCGGTCCGCCCGCCAAAAAGCGGTTGATTAGGCACACGTGTTAGAACCACCGATCGTACCCCCAAGGCATCGGCAAGGCGCCGCGCTCCGTCGTGGTGCGAGACTCCGCCATGACCCCCGGTGAGTGACATAACTACAAAATCCGTGCGTTTAAGAACTTCGGGGTTTTTGATGATCAGCTCGTGACGCCAAGGCACTGAACGCCAGACTTGGCTTTGAAATACGATCCGCGTTGGCCCCAGCGGGTCTTTTTCGGCGACCTCAACTGCCGTGGCGGGCCCAAGCGAAGCGAGATACCCAGCGAGCCCATCTGCGCGAGCTGAACACGAAAAGACTAGTAGCAGGATAATAAAAATAACTGTTTTTTTGGTGCTGGCCATAAAACCAAGATCAAAACACTCAGTGAGTCCGAAGCTGCACACAGAATACCACTGGATTTGATCAGGCTCCAGGCCACATCTGCTCAGTAAATGCTTTCCCGAAGCGAGGCGCCCCCCGCCTCTGGACCTGCCAGCTAAAAATCACGCAACACCAGGACTAAAAGCAGTGCTAACCCTGTGACTAGTGTAAATGGTATGCCTACCCTCATAAAGTCTCGCGCCTTATACCCGCCGGCACCCGTGACTAGTAAATTAGCACGACAGCTTGTTGGCAAGATAAATGATAGCGAACTACCTAAGGTCACAGCGACTAGAAATCCAGTCGGCGCGCTGTGAGTATATTTGGCTAGCTCAAGAGCTATAGGTCCCAAAAATATAACGCCTACTGAGTTATCGATCGATTGGCTGACAAGACTACCGGCTATAATGAATAACCCAGCGAGCACTATCGGCGAAACGTTATCTGCCACTCCTTGCAGCAGTGGCATGACAGTTGTCGTTGCTGCTGCGTGCTCTACTGCATGCCCTAGGGGGATCATAAGCGCCAAGAGAAAGACCACCCGCCAGTCAATTTCTCTGTAAACCTGCTCCATTGATATAGCGCCGGTAAAAACTACTAGACACGCCGCGAAAAAAGCCGCTTCGTGCGCTGGAATACCCGTGAGGATCGGAATAAACATGAGCATCAAAAGAGCTAAGATCGAGTAAAGTGATTTACGTGAAAGTTTTGGCGTGTGGCGGTGCTCTGATAACAGGATAAAATCAGGGTCTTTCCCCAACACTGGAAAACTCTTGCGCGGCCCCTGTATAAGGAGTGCATCGCCGTACAGAAGTGGCAGAGCAGAAGAAAGCGACAACATCGGCTTGCCATCACGCCACAAAGCTAGCACTTGAGACCCATACTTCTCTCGAAAGTGAAGGTCAGCTAACGTCTTGCCGATTAGCTCTGAGCGTGGAGTAATAATCAGCTCGACGATGCCGACATCTGACGACTCGATCTCGGAAGACGCCGCTTCTCCCTCAAACGATAACTCACTCAAAGCCTCTTTGCGCCGCGCCTCCTCTGGAGTGCCACTAACAAGATAGCGCTCTCCCTGCCGCAAAACATGATCAGCAGTCAAGCGCGGCAGAGCCTCTTCGCCTGTAGTATCGAGCACAGGCACATCGAACCACTCGATGCTGCCATCTGCTGGAACTCTCCCTAAGATCGAGAGCTTGGTATCATGTGCCAACCGATGTAGTGGCGCCCCTGCCCAGCCACCCGCTTGAATAGAGATAGTAAATAAATTAGCCCTAAGCTCTTCGGTAGGATTAGAAAGCTCGCGTACTTCAAGATCAACTATCGGAGAATCCTCGGCGTACTTACCAGCGATACAGCCGACGATCACATCACCTTTATGCACCATTGAATCTAGAAACCAGCTCGGCGGACGCGACTCCCAAGCATAATCAAGAGACGCCCGCGCTATAGAGAGCGGAACGATCCCTGTTGACTTTAGCAACTCGCGCAGCAAAACCACCCGCGTGTCGGTGTGCACCTCTCTAATGGTGCAATGAACCACCTGAAAATTTGCCTCGATTGAGCTAAGCATCTCTACTGATGCATCTTCAATCACTAGCCCCTGAAGCGCCTGAACCTGACTGCATCGCTCAGGATTACCGCGCACCAATAAAACATCGCGAGCGTGTAGCGTCTCTGAAGCAGTTGGCGATAGTAGTTTTCGCCCGCCTCTAATAATCGTCACCACCACTCCGCCGATAAACGAGCCAAATCTAAGTTCGCCAAGCGTCTTACCATCGACTTTTGAATGCTCTGGGACTCTTACCGAAAATATCCGGTCGTGTAGGTGGTATAGCGCTCTTAAATCTGTAATACGACGGGTCGCTACGTGAGACTTGCGAACAGGGAGCAGCTTGTATCCAACCGTTACCATAAACGCAATACCGGCTGTTAGTGTGCAGAGTGCGTATGGAACGAACTCAAAAAAAGATAGCTGCGGCAAACCACGATGGCGAACCAATTCAGCCGCTAAGATGTTCGGTGGAGTGCCGATTACGGTAAGCATCCCGCCAAGTGTGACACCAAATGCCAGGGGAATAAAAAGCCTTGAGGGCGGTATGTGTACCTCGTGCGATAGCATAGCTACCGCTGGCATCAGTAGCGCTGCTGCCGAAATGTTATTCATACACGATGATATTACCGCCGAAACAAGCATAATAATACCGATCGCAACGCATTCGTTTGAGCCAGCGTAGCGCTGAATAAATCGAGCTATTGCATCGCTTACCCCAGTAACTCGCAGAGCTCCTGCGACAAAGAGTGTGGATACCATGACAACAACAACTGGCGAGGAGAATCCGGAGAAGGCCTCTTCAGCACTAACAAAACCACCGAGCAGTAGCGCGACGACAACCGCCATAGCGGTGACATCAACAGGAACACGCTCAGAGATAAACATTATTACCATGACTACCACTACAGCGAGCAGCATCCATGAATGAAGAGCAAGAGGAATTACCCCAAAATCCATACGTTATAACCTATGTACTAGCCGATGCTATATCGCTGCTCAAAAAGCCGTCCCTCAAACTTCCTCTGCACACGACCGTTTGCCGTCAAATGCTGCAACACCTTAAAGATAGTCTCTGCTGAAGGCGGCTCACGCAGCGCATCAGCTATTTCATCTACCGTCATGGCATTATCTTTTCTAGAGGTGAGAAGAGCTATAACTCGAGCTTGGAGCTCTAGTACTGCTGCTGCTGCTCTCTTCCCAGCTTCTACTCCAGGCTGGTGGTAAGCGTTCACATTCACCAGCGAGGCATAGAATCCCACCGCTCGCTCGAAGAGCGCTATAAGCATACCTACATAGTACTCATCGACTCTGGGAATAGTCACCGTAATGCTTTCACGCTCCTTCTCAAACAAGGCTTGCCGTGTACCCAAGTAGAAGCCTTGTAAATAATCCCCACTAGTAATTCCTGGCTCGACTTCCAACCGCTCCGGACAGGCCGATGCGGCGCGCCCAGCTGCGGTAGTAGAGGGAGAGCGATCCTCAAGAACCTCTATAAATACGGCGAAGAAATTATGCACTCCATCTCGCAACTGCTGCACGTATGCATGCTGATCGGTTGACCCTTTGTTGCCATATACCGCCAGCCCTTGCAGCACCCTGGCCCCTGAAAGATCATACTCCTTTCCGAGGCTCTCCATAACCAGCTGCTGTAGATACTTACTAAAGAGTTCAAGGCGATCCTTATATGGAAGTACAACCATATCTTTATTACCCTTGCCACACCCGCAGTGGTACCATCCGAGCGCCAGCAGCGCGGCTGGATTTTTCTGAATCGACCGCAACCGTGTAAGGCTATCCATATCGGATGCGCCCTTTAGCATCAAATCGATCTCAAAACCCTGCAGCGCCATCGGCAGGAGCCCAACCGCGCTGCATTGACTCGTACGCCCTCCAACCCAGTCCCACATCGGGAAGCGCGCAAGCCACCCTTCAGTAACGGCTGTTTTGTCGAGCTCGCTTCCGGCTCCAGTGACCGCCACAAAGTGTCGACGATAATCGAGCCCTGCCTCATCTAGCGCGTGCTTAGCTACCAGCTGACCGTTTCGTGTCTCTTTTGTACCTCCGGACTTGGATATAACGATCACCAAAGTAGTAGCGAGATCACTAGCTCCATAGATCACTTTAGCCATACCATCAGGGTCGGTATTATCGAAAAACGAGATCGTCATCGGATCGGTTGAAGACGAGAGTGCCTGGGAAACAAACTGCGGGCCAAGCGCCGATCCACCGATCCCAACTACAAGAATATGACGAAAACGCTCGCCAGGTTTCGGAGCGATCTCGCCCGAGTGAACACGACGGGCGAATGTTTTGATAGAGGCGATCGTAGCTGAGATCGCTTCGCGCAGCTCTACTGATGGCGCACGCTCAGGGCTTCGCAACCAATAGTGCCCTACCATCCGCTTTTCGTCCGGATTGGCTAGGCCGCCTCTCTCAAGCTCCTCCATTGCGTCGAATGCAAGGCCCATTCGCGGCGCCATCCTTTCAAGATATGCGTTGTCATACATGAGACGGCTGGTATCAAGCATAAGTCCACTTGCCACATCGTACACCAGCCGCTCCTTGAATAGATTCCAGCGATCTTCAATGTTCATTTACCCCCCCCTCTTGTCTCCTTGGCTGCAAAAACTGTCGGTACTATACGCTGTTCGCTAAACCTAACGCCATTGTCGCAAATGAACAGCCAATAGAGTGCTGGGAGCTAGCTGCTCCACCCTCCGGAATTTACCGGTGTGATCTCTGCCATGGACTTTTTTTAAGCTTGCGGTAGAGATGGTAGTTGGCCCGGCTTGACGGCCGGTGTGCGGATAAATATTAGTATGATCAATAAGATGCCCGACCTAGTGCCCTTCAGGCCGCTATGCGGTATACTAAAGGATAGGCGAGCAAGTACACACTCTCAGTGGACGCGACCATAACCCTGCTAGTGGTGATTGGCTGCGGGCCTTGGAGCTTGAGTAGCTGTTAGGTCTAAGTCATTAAGGTAGCGGCACTCTGGGGCTTTGTACTGTTTAGTCAGGTTCTGGCAGCTCTATGGGTAGTCGATACGCTTCGTTTGCCGGTGATAGGATCGTACTGATGTTGAAAGAGAATTTACTATTTCTTCGCGAATTCCTACTTGAGTTCAAGACAACGGGCGCGTGCTTTCCCACGTCGAAGTGGGCTGCCCACGCTCTAATAACTCCTCTGCGAGAGCCAAATCGCGCCCCTAAGAGGATACTCGAACTTGGCCCCGGAACCGGCTCCGTGACGATTCCGCTCATCCGAGAGATGCAGCCGGGAGACCACCTGACCATCTGCGAGATAAATCCGCGCTTTATGAAGGCTCTCAAAGAGACACTTGAGCGAGACGAATCATTTCAAGTTAAGCGCGATCAAGTGGAGTTTTTTGAGGGGGCCGCTCAGGATATCCCCGTAGGAGCTCCTTTTGATGTAATAGTCTGCGCTCTTCCTTTTGTTAACTTTGATCTCGGTACTGTAAAAGATATCTTCGCGAAGCTCAGGCTTATTAGCACTCCCAATACCCTGATGACTTACTACGAGTATATCGGCGCACGTCGCATCAATCAGACTATCGGCGCGCAATCTCGCAAGGATAGAATGCGCGAAGTAAATGGTTTTCTGAAGGAATCGGGCGAGGTTCGCAACATCGATAAGAGACAGGTTTGGCTAAACCTCTTCCCGATACACATCTACACCGTTAGGCCAGCCGCTTAGCGCTGCCGGCTTAACCCTGCTCGAACAACACCAACGCCGCATCTAGCTCCTCTTCGGTGATTGGATCTACATGTATCTGGATTGCTCGGCGATATACCGCATAGGTTGGCCATGTCCCAACTCTATCACGAATCTTTAGAGACCTTGCCTTTACTCCCGAGATCACCCGTGTATCATCAACATTGCGATTCCATGGGCGCGCACCGGCCTTTGCCAACACACTGACGTAGGCGTCACTCGCCGATATCGCTTCTGGGCCACTAAAGATGCGAGCAAGCGCACGGTACTGCGATTCTACGTTCGATATCCTAGGGGCAATAGTATCGCGGATAAATATGCGCGAGCCACTCGGGGTGTTCTCCGAGTAGATACCGTATGCCGTGCTCAGGCCGCTAGGACCCGCCCGGAAAACGTTGCCGATTAGATCAAGGTATGTGCCTATATTCTTATTCTCAAGATCAGAGATGTTTGTGGTGTTCCACGAAGTTGTACCGCCCCAGCCGTATACTACATTATTGATCATCTCGCCGCGCGTATCGTATTTCCAGCGGATATTTCGGTCAAAATTCGCCGCAAGCAAGCTACCCACAAAGATAACGTTGCGCGCTGTTTCGCCGATTAACACCCCATTACCTCGCGGCCCCGAAGGGTGGATCGAGTTGCGGAGAGCCTCAGAGATTATGGTATCACGCACCATGACATCAGAAACAGGACCCACTGTTGTCAGGTTAGCGTCTACACCCCAAGACAATGATAAATTATTTAGCTTGATATTCTTAGCCATTATACCCTGCAGGGTAATTGCTCGACGCACTGCTGGTCGTGTGCCACTTGTTTCATCTCCCGGCCGTATGACCAGGTGATCCAAACGTACATTTGCCGCCTGGATTGTGAATCCGCCGTTAGTGATCAGTATTCCAGGAGCCGGTGCGGTTTGGCCAGCAATGATCAGATCGGGTGCTGATACGACAAGGTCGGAGGCCAGGCGAATTCTACCCGATACTTCGAAAACGCATACCCTTGGAAAGACTTGCGCAACACATTCACGGAGCGTGCCTGCGCCAGTGTCTGATAGAGATGTAACTTTTAGAAGCTTATGGCGCTTAACCCCATCCGGTGTTGGCGTAGCAGTAGCCGCCGGCGTGGGAGTGCTCGGTAGTGGCGTAGGCGTCTGCGTTGCGGTGAAGGTAAGAGTTGGCGTTGCTGTTGGCACAATCGGCGTAAACGTGAAGGTAGCAGTTGGGGTCGGCGATGGTGTGTGGGTTGGCGTCGCTGTTGACACCGGTGTCGACGTAGGAGTTGCGCTAGGCGTGCTAACACCAGCACCTCCTGATCCAGAATCACCGGTAAAGGAGAAGATGTAATTTTCAAGGTTCGTGTAGCCATTTGCCGCAATCGCCATGGGATTTGCTGGAACATTAAAGACGCGAGTGGTCGTTGGTATAGCTGACCATGCATCCCGTGGATTACTGGAATCTTTTATCGATCCATCGATTAAGACTCTTCCTGGTGTAGGGCAAAATCCGCTGCCTCCTGTGTTAGTGACACAGCAGGTTTGCGTTGTCGTGCAATCCTTGTGTGAACCCGTGTTGGTTACCACCTCATTGATGATTCGATTGTCATGTGGGTAGCGATTCCATGGCCGAGCTCCGACTTGAGGTGCTAAATCAGCCAAAAGACTCTCAGGAGAGAGAAGAGACTCGGCGGCATTAGAAAGAGCAAATGCTGGCGCGCTAGACTGCATCGAGCTTGGCAGCCCTTTGCCGTTTGCGTTGGCGATTAACCACTCGCTTCCTGAATCTGTGGGTCGGGTATTAGAGCTGATATTGTGGGCTACAAACACTCGCGATGCCAGCGGTGTAAGGCTACTAAAGAAAAACACTGGCGATGTAGTATCGGCAGTCGTCGGACCGCGCCGATAAAAGTTATTCATGAAGTTAATCCGGTTTGCCGCCCCTCCCGAGCTATAATCCATATTCCACTGGTTGTAGCCACCGGTGGAAGTATTGGCGAAGTTGTAGACGTAATTATTCAGAAACTCGATATCCGAGTTCGACTTCATTCGAATATGTCGACCATTCGAGTTTGCCACTATATTTCGATAGTAGGTGAAGTTCTTGCAATTCGACCCAAGCAGGGAAAACATCGAGTGCTTCCCCTCTGTATCTCCGTGATTAGAGTTGTTCAGCCCCTCCGCAACGAGCGAATTAGAGATCGTTACATCGCGAATCGGGGTAGTGCCGTCGGCTGTGCTATTCACACCAGTGTAAGTCGAAAACGACTCATCCATACCCCAAGTGATAGAGACGTGATCAAATACAACTCTCTGGACCGGGTCGCTTGAGCTTACGCCCCATACTCCCATACCGTCTCGCTCACTGGCCTTGATTCCACTACCGCCGTCAGTCGGCAAATTACGATCTCCTGGGCGAGATGCGATGTGCTGAATGAGCACGTCATCCGCTTGTACTACTATCGTTCCATCGCGAACCTGAATACCTGGGTAGGGCGCCGTCTGACCGAAAACTGAGAGGTTCGGATTTTTTACAACTATCTTAGTGGCGAGATTGACATAGCCGGCTACCTCAAAAACACATGTGCGTGGACCACTAGCAGTCATGCACGCACGCAGAGATCCAGTGCCGGAATCATTTAAGTTAGTGACCTTAATTATCGATGCGCTTGCAGGATTGGTTCCACGGCCCGAACCAGCTACCGTTGTTGTGCCAAATCCTGCAGCACCAGGAAACACCGGCAAATTGGAGCTTTGGGCGAGTCCTGGGTTGGCGCCACTCACCAAGATCGTCACAACCACTACAATGAAAGAAAAAACTCTGAGCGTTCCGAATTTCATAAGACGCGCTTCCTGGGTATTTTTGACATCACTATCGACGTCACGGCGCATCTCTACGGTTCTGTCTCTCCAAGCACACATACCGGCTTGAAAAAGGAAAGTGGATCCCACGCTCTGCTGGAGAGCGCAGGACACCCCTAAAACCTTATAGTTGCAACCGGACGGCATTACTCCGCCTCACCGGCTCCTGCATAAGTGGAGCCGACGGACCGTCCGCCCTAGCACCCACTCCATTCCCGCGAATCAGATCAGGTCAAGAGAGGCACAAGAGCGAGTAGCTTAGGCTTTGCGAGATTCCCCTCTAGAACCCAAACTCCCTCTACCCACAAAGTACGCGCACTGCACGACGTGTGCCACCACTCTTGCTTTAAAAAATCGATATGACCGCGATTATGAAGATGCTGCTATTAGAGATCACTGTGTGAGCTGCGTCATATCAACATCTTACTTTCTCTTGAGCTCGCTAAAAAACAATCAAAAAAACTGTTGGCCCAGATGATATTTTCAGAAAGCAGTTATGAACTCGCAAGCTCAACTATAGTGATGTGCAAAAGTCCGTGCCAGTAAAACTGGCAAGGCTTTTGCTGGACATCACTATAGGTT
>JBKCMS010000135.1:0-4592 GCA_046300175.1 Pseudomonadota bacterium
GGAGGCAGCTTCTACGGAGTCTTAGAGCTAAGCGGAAACTTACGAGAACGTGTAGTAACTTTAGGTAACGCTACAGGCAGAAGCTTTACTGGGCTGCACGGTGATGGCGCAGTGAGTGAAGCCGGTGAAGCTAACGTGAGCACTTGGCCAAGTAGCACAGCTACCGGCGCTGGATTCCGAGGGGGCTCGTGGAATGAAGCTGCTGAGCGCGCCAGGGTCTCGGATCGTAACGATGCCGCTACGGTTGATGCTACACGGGGAAGTAGCTTTGGCGGACGTGGGGTGCGGCATTAGGGGGGGGGCCAGTCCAAAATTGCAAGCCCTTAATATCTCGAGCAGATACAAGGGTACCGTTAATTATTCCTGGTCTATTCGCCTAGTTTAATCACAAAAACCCAATTCTCTAAAGTCATAGGCGCTTGCTGCCGATGATGACGTCGAGGACTTTTGATTCTGCTACAATCGTTAAGGGAATATAGTTAGCGTCCATGAAACTGGACTATACCAAATGCGCTTTGGCGATCTTACTAGCTCTGTTCATATCGAGCATCGTCACTCCATCTATCGCCCTAGCCCAAGCAAAGTATTGGCAGCCGACATCAGGTAACAACTGGAACACAGCAGCTAACTGGTCGCCTAGTGGGGTGCCTACTAGCGCCAACACCGTTTACTTTGACAGCGCTTACAGCACAGCTAACTGCAACATAAACGCAAACATCGATGTTAATGGATTTATCATCAATAGCGGCTATACAGGAACGATCACCCAAGGTGCCAGTAATACGATCGCAATTCGAACAATTGGATACTCACAAGCAGACGGTGTGTTTAATGGAAGCAGCGCAAATATCGACACTACATCATTTACTTTAACTGGAGGAACATTTAATTCCACATCAGGGACCCTTCAGGTCGCTCCGAGAATTGACCAACGCAACATTCAGGGGATTCGCGCCAGCTTTAGTGGCGGCACTTTTAATCACAACAGCGGCACCCTTGTGATGATGTCGCGATGCTTTGTTGGTGGTGCACTCACACTTCAATTATCAGCAAACTCCCCGGTAACTTTCAATAATCTTGAGCTGGGAGAGATTGAGGGAACTAACAACTGCCGGGGAGATTGGCAGATAGTAGGAACAGTACCATCAGTAACAGTAGATAGCACCTTTACATTAAACGGTGGTAGAGATCTAGGAGGAATAAGCTTCACAAGCGGCACTATAAATGCCAAGGGAAATATCTCTGTGGGGCCACGCACCGGCTGCGCATTTGGATGTCCAACCGCCGGTACGATAGAGCTTAACGGTACAGGCGATCAAACCTACTCATCCAATGCAGGGTACCTTCCTGTCCTTAAAATTAATAAGAGCCAGGGTAGCGTCTCTCCGGCAGCAGGCACGACCGCCCTTACGGTTGATTCACTGATCCTTGAGAGCGGGACATTCAATGCCCCAAGTGGCAACTTCACAGTTAATGCCCGCGAGATATTCGCAAACTATCGCCCCGTGATTTACAACGGCGGCGTATTTAATCAACCTTCGGGGACTTTTGTCCTATCGGCAGCAGTAACAAACGGACAGAGCCGAACTCATGAAATTGAGTTAAATCAGCCGCTGAATGTAAATAACTTTCTAAATACTAGAGACGCTAATAGTATTCCTGCGGCATCCTGGTCTCTTATCGGAACCTCCGCAACTATAGTAGCGGAAAATGACTTTACTCACGGGCCAGGAGATATCCGAAACGGCACTATTGAAGTTCGTGGGAACACAAACATAGCAGAGGCCTGGTCATCAACCTACGCTTTACGATTCACCGGTAATCGAAATCAGACAATCACTAACACTCAGTGGGCTGGAGTCAATAGCACCGGCAACTGGACCATCGACAAGACTGGTGGATCATTACAACTACTGAAAAGCCTAATACTAGGTGGTGCCAGCGGTCCAAACCAGAAAGTAACTGTAGTCAATGGAACATTAGACCTCGCATCAAATCAACTCTATGTGAATAATACCGGTGGAGGGGTAGAATTCCTCGCCGGTGGTACCCCCTCTATGGCCGTTACAGTAGCGAGCCAAGGGGTCGTCGGAAATATCCTGGTCAACGGCGCCGTAACCGGCATCAGCAACGCGGATTTAGTCGTCTCAATCCCAGGCCCTACCTGGACTAAGAACAATACCCTTATCTCTACCAACACATCTTTCGGATCAAACCAGTTCAAATCGGTCACTCTACCGGCAAATCCCACTGGCTCAGTAACCTATACGGCTAACTCTGGAAGAAACGTCACACTAGTACTCGACGGCACACCCGCTGGAGCTAAGACCTGGCTACCGACATCGGGGAATCTATGGTCCGAGCCGAACAACTGGTCTCCATCAGGCGTGCCTACCAGTAGTGACATCGCTTACTTCGACGGAGCTTTTAGCACGCAAAACTGCACAATCGACGTATCCGCTAACGTGGCTGGATTCCGTATCGCCAGTAACTATACCGGTACCATCACTCAAAATAGCACCGCTTTATTAGTTGTCGGCACCACTGGATTCAGACAGGAAGGCGGTACTTTCCAAGGTAGCGCAGCCGAGATAGAGGTCAACAACTTCACCCTTATTAGTGGAACCTTTAGGGCGCCAAGCAGTACAATGACTGTACTCTCGACCGTCGAAGCCGACAAAACCGTCTTTACATTCTCCGGTGGCACATTTACTCACTCAAGTGGAACCTTAAGGTTTAGAACTAGTCCATCGAGCGATCAAACCAGGGCTTTAACTATTTCGCTAGCCTCGACTCTCACTGTTAACAATCTGATTTATGAAGCTGGCTTCCAGCAATCCGCTTCGGATGGCGACAGGGCCTGGACATTAGCTGGCGCCAGCGGCAGGATTATAGCCCTCGGAGACTTAACTATTCGCCGCTCCCCTGATTTTACACCTCTAGCCGACCAAAGCTCCCGTCCGATCGCTAACGGTGGTACTATTGAAGTAAGAGGTAACTTAAATATAGGACCTGGCACATACGGCGGAACCACTACCCTACTTCTTAATAGCACAACTAATCAGATATATTCCTTTGCGGGTGCAATATCCCCACCTATTCAGATCAATAAAACTTCAGGCACGGTATCCCCTCACGCTAGCACCAGCGATCTTACCACCAGAGCCCTAACACTCTCTAACGGCACATTTACCGCGCCCGGTGGAACCCTTTTGATACTTCCGATCCTCACCACTAACACGACAGTATTCACATTTACTGCGGGTACATTTAATCACTCAAACGGTACAGTGAAATTCGGCAACGAATCCGCAGTAGGAGGAAATAACACCTACACTATCTCGCTACCTAGCGCGCTTACTTTAAATAATCTGATCTTTGAAACGGGAACAAGTAGCCTAGCCGGCGAACTGGATCGAACGTGGAATTTAAGCGGGGCTAATTCTACGGTGATTGTAGATGGTGACCTAACTATCCAAAGGAATACTAATTTTACACCTGAAGCCACCCAGACAGCTCGCGCGATTATTAGCGGCGGTGGGATCAATTTACGAGGCAACTACAATATTGGCACCGGCGCTAACGGAGGTACTACTACTATGCGCTTTAGTGGCTCAAGGAGACAAACCGTTACCCACAGCGGAGGCTCACCTCCTATTGGCAACTGGACGATCGACAAGACTAGTGAGAGCGTAATGCTGGGTAGCAATATTACCTTTGGCGGCTCGTCCCAACGAATAGTAGTAACCAACGGAAGACTAGACATACAGGATAAAACGCTAACTACCTCGGCGGCTGGCGCTGGAATAGATTTCCAAGCCGGTGGCGCGCCGCAACTAGCGCTCCTGGTGAATAATTCCTCCACAGCAGGGCGAATATCCGCGACAGGCAGTGTAACTGGGATCAGCAACGCGGATATGATCATAGATGTTCCCGGGGCCCCAAGTGCTGGACCCTTTACACTTATAAGCAACAATACATCTTTTGGCTCAAGCACATTTAAAACGGTAAGCTTTACCTCCGGTATCACCGGACAGCTCACTTATACGGCTAACTCAGGCAGGAACGTCACTTTAACAACATTATGGACACCCACGGCGACACCAACAGTGACCCCAACGAACACTCAAACAAGTACTCCGACTGATACCCCTACAACTACGCCTACGGAGACTCCGACAAACACACCAACCATAACTCCCTCTACAACCCCTACTAGCACCCCAACAGACACCCCAACAAGCACCCCAACCAATACACCAACAGCAACCCCCACCGCCACCCCAACCCGTGGCGGCCCGCAAGGCGCTTCTCTATCAAATGAGAGATTGCTTAACTACGACACAAATACTGGCGTCATGGAGCTTGAGTTCGACCTCTCCTGGAACTACTCCTGGCGACTAGGTACTCCACCTAACAACTGGGATGCTATGTGGGTGTTTATGAAGTTTAGAGCCAACGCAGGCGAATGGAAGCACGCCTCGTTAATGGATACAGGACACACCGCTCCTGCAGGTGCTGCTATCTCTATCGGATTAGTTGATTCAAACGCTCCGTTTAATATCGATACTAACCCAGGCGTTGGCGCGATG
>JBKCMS010000136.1:0-5941 GCA_046300175.1 Pseudomonadota bacterium
ACAAGGGAACAGCCAAGTTGCGCCGTAGAAGACAAAAAAACTCTAGCTGTAGAAAGAGATTATCTAGTTGCTGATAAGCGTGGGACCAGTGATGGCTGAGTAGGTTTTTAACTTAGCAGGAACTTGAAAGCACTGGAGCAAAAAACAAATCTCTCCGATCTATCTTCGTGGTGGGTGATAATGCTCGGGACTATAGAAATAGAAAGGTAAAAGCCTTTCTTGAAACATCCAAGGTGAAAAAGATATTTTTGCCCCCGTACTCTCCGAATCTTAACCTTATTGAACGCTTGTGGCGATTCTTAAAGAAAATCGTCTTATACAATCGGTGCTACGAGCGATTTGCTGATTTCAAAGCCGCGATTCCCAAGCTTCTTTACTAACATCAAGCAGTACCGTCCAGAGCTAGGGTCTCTCATGACATTAAAATTTCACACGCTTAAGCACATAGGAGTTTATTGTCTTCTACGGCGCAACTTGGCTGTTCCCTTGATCTTCATGGGCCAAGATTGCGCTCTCCCAGCAACTCTCATTCATTTTTTTCAAAAATGAATGAGGCTGGGTTTATGCGGGCTAGGGAAGCATCACATACTCTACCTTTATCACTTCTATCTCTTGCTGCCCTTTGGGAGAGTGAAAATTCACAAAGTCACCGACGTGAGCTTTCATCAGCGCTCGCGCCAGGGGAGACATCCAGCTAATCCGCCCTCTTGATAAGTCTACCTCATCGATCCCAACGATACAGAATGTCTTCTCTGTATCGTCTTCGTACCTGATGGTAACCGTAGCTCCGAATTGAACATAATCAGCTTGAATCGCTAATGGATCAACTATCTCGGCAGATTCCAACCTCTTTGCCAGAAACCTCATGCGCTTATCGATCTCGCGCAGCCTCTTTTTGCCATACAGGTAATCGCCGTTCTCCGACCGGTCACCATTACCAGCCGCCCACGACACAACGCGAGTCACCTCTGGACGCTCCTCGTATCGCAGCTTCCTAAGCTCTTGTCGCATACGCTCAGCGCCGGCTGGCGTCATGTAGTTCTTTCCCCCAGGAATTGGAAGATCGAGCTCCGAGTCGTTATCGCTCGAACCATCACCGTCGCCTTTGACAAAAGCTTTGCTCATGCTACTGAAACTGTAATCACTTAACAGCTAAACTCGACTATTCGTGCACTGTGATGTTGTTCTGGATCCAGGAGATAACATCCTGTGTGTGGGTGCCTGGTATGAATATCTCTTTAACGCCGATCTTTTTGAGCGCGTCGATATCTTCCTTCGGAATGATTCCACCACCAAATACAGCTATATCGTCTGCTCCCTCTTTCTTGAGCTTATCCAAGAGGTCGGGGAATAGGGTCATGTGTGCCCCCGATAGAATACTCAAACCGATGCAGTCAACATCCTCTTGAATCGCTGCTCGAACGATATTATCGGTGGTCTGGTGTAGCCCGGTATAGATCACCTCCATGCCCGCATCCCTCAGAGCACGAGCGATAACCTTAGCACCACGGTCGTGCCCATCAAGGCCGGCCTTGGCGATCAGAATTCTAACTGGACGAGTTGCACTCTGAGTAGTGGTCATAAACTCTTTTAATCTACAACATACCGGGATCGGAGTATACCCCAAAAACCTTGCGGTATACGTCAGAAACCTCTCCAAGCGTTACCCCATCTGCCACAGCATCGATCAGCACGGGGACTACATTTCGGTCTTCTACACACGCTCGCTCAACTGCCTGTAGCGCAGTCTGATGCTTGGCCGGATCTCGCGCTGCCTTAAAAGCTTTGATGCGTTCAACCTGCTTCTTTTCGGCCGCGTGGTCTATCTTCAGTGTTGGAATCTGCTGCTCTCCCCCTTCTGTGTACTTGTTTACACCGATGATGCTCTGCTCTTTTGCGTCAATATCAAGCTGAAATTGATATGCGGCTTCTGCGATCTCTTTCTGAGGAAAGCCGATCTCAACTGCCTGCAACATACCCCCGATTGCATCGATCTGTTTAATGTAGGCCAAGGCCTCCTGCTCTATCTCGTTGGTCAATCGCTCAATATAATATGAGCCACCAAGGGGATCTACAATATTTGTTACTCCACTCTCCTCGGCGATAATCTGCTGCGTACGGAGAGCCACTCGCACCGCATCCTCCGTTGGTAGTGACAAGGTTTCATCCATACTATTAGTATGCAGCGACTGGACACCTCCTAGCACCGCCGCCAACGCCTGAAGCGCAACTCGAGCAACATTATTCACTGGCTGTTGCGCTGTTAGACTCACACCGGCTGTCTGCGCATGCGTTCGTAACTTACATGCGGCGTCGGTCTTTGCTCCGTAGCGTTCACGCATAAGCCGCGCCCACAAGCGACGAGCGGCTCGAAACTTTGCTATCTCTTCAAAGAAATCGTTGTGTACATCAAAAAAGAAGGACAAACGCGGCGCAAACTTATCTATATCCATGCCGCGTCCCAAACAGTGCTCTACATATCCCAGGCCGTCTGCAAGCGTAAATGCCAACTCCTGCACAGCGGTGGCACCTGCTTCTCGAATATGGTACCCGCTGATACTGACCGGATTAAATTTAGGGGCTGATTCAGCGCAGAACTCAATGACATCACATACTAGCTTCACCGATGGTGCTGGCGGCGATATCCACTCTTTCTGAGCAATAAACTCCTTAAACATGTCGTTTTGAATCGTTCCTCCGACCTTATCGAAAGAGATATTCCTCCTTTTAGCCAACGCAAAGTAGAAAGCAAATGCAACTGTTGCTGTGCAGTTGATCGTCATCGAGGTCGTTACCTGATCAAGTGCGATCCCGTCGAAGAGAATGTTCATGTCATCGATAGTTGCGACACTAACACCCTCTCGTCCCACTTCACCAAGAGAGCGAGGATGATCCGGGTCGTAACCCATAAGGCAAGGCATATCAAAAGCCGTTGATAACCCTGTCTGCCCATGCTCAAGAAGATACTTAAAGCGTTGGTTAGTATCCTCTGGACTGCCGAACCCTGCGAATTGCCGCATCGTCCATAGGCGCCCACGATACATAGTTGGCTGCACCCCACGAGTAAATGGATACTCCCCTGGAAAACCAAGGTCGCTCTGGTAGTCCACAGACCCACCGTTTTCCGGGGTCACCAACTCCGGCTGCTCGCGAAAACTAATCGAGGCAAACTTTGCTTTCCTCTTACGCTGAGAAGCATATGGCCCACTCTTCCAAGCATGATAGGATTTACTGGTATGGAATGGCTTCTTACTATCAGACATCGGTAGCCCCGTATTCGGTCGTTTTGGTTTCAGAGAGATTACTCCTTTAGGAGCTGGGTGGCTATCAGTATGCGCTGAATCTCGCTGGTACCCTCGTAAATCTCTGTTATCTTTGCATCTCTTAGGTGCCGCTCGGCCGGATATTCGGTCACATAGCCGTAACCGCCATGAATCTGGATACCCTTGACCGCACACATCATTGCAGTCTCAGAGGCAAAAAGCTTGGCCATAGCCGCCTGACGCACATACGACTGGTGTTTATCTTTTCTCTTTGCTGCGTCGAGGGTCAAGTATCGTGCGCTATCGATGTGGCAAACCATGTCGGCGAAGTAGTTCTGAATAGACTGGTGCTCACAGATTTTTTTGCCGAATGCCTTTCGTTCCTGCGCATACCTCAAGCTATCGTCGAGAGCTGAGCGAGCGATTCCGACTGCCTGCGCCGCAACTCCGATACGCCCACCGTTGAGTGTAGTCATAGCCACAAGAAAGCCGCGATTCTCCTCGTGCAGCATGGCAGTCTTAGGTAGTCTTACATTTTCGTAGGTGATACTCGATGTCGGAGAACCACGAATTCCCATCTTGTCCTCACGCTTACCGCACGAAATTCCCGGAAGCGCCATGTCGTGCACAAATGCTGTAATGCCCTTATTCCCTTTGCTCGTATCTGATGTAGCAAACACCACACATACACCGGCCTCTGGGCCATTAGTAATCCAGTTTTTAGTTCCATTAAGGATAAAATCATCGCCATCACGACGGTAAGTTGTAGTGATCGCTGCTGCGTCGCTACCGGTTCCAGGCTCTGAAAGCGCAAAGCACCCAAGCGCCTTTCCCGCCGCAAGTTTCGGAAGAAAGTAGCCCTTCTGCTCCTCGGTGCCGTAGTCCATGATCGGCGTGACACACAAAGAAGTGTGAGCGCTAACAATAATACCCGTAGACGCGCAGGCCGCTGACAACTCTTCGATTATTAGCGCATAGGCAAGAGTCGAAAGCCCAGCTCCACCATACTCTTGAGGAACTATCGAGCCCATTAGACCCAAATCTCCCATTTTAGGGAGTAGCTCACGAGGAAAATAATGCTCTCGATCAATCTTGGCAGCCAGAGGCGCTACCTCATTCTGAGCGAAGGTGTGTGCAGTATCACATGCAAAATTCTCTTCTTCACTAAGCTCAAAGGCAATGCTGTCACGCCATACCATAGTACTATCCCTCTACTCTGTTTTTGAAACCCCTACGACCGGCGCCACAGCGTTGTCCAAAGTCCGTAGCTACCTAAACACTATCGCCCGGTGAAAACAGGCTTACGCTTATGCAGAAAAGCATCCATTCCCTCTTCACGATCGGCGGTCCCAAATAATCGCAGAAACTCCTCTACTTCAAGCCTCAAACCAGCTAGTAACACCGTATCCTGTGAACGATTGATCACCTTCTTAGCTCCTTGTACCGCTAAGGGTGCCTTACCTGCTATACCTTCGGCTATCGCCTGCACTTGAGAAATAAATTGAGAATCTGGGATTACCTTGTCAGCTAAGCCGATCGCAAACGCCTCCGCTCCTGATAACAGATCTGCCGTGTAGCACAGTCTGCGAGCCTGTCCGATGCCGCACCGATGGATCAACCTCTGCGTGCCACCAAAACCCGGAATAATACCGAGATTCACCTCTGGCTGACCCAGCCTAGCACTTTCAGCCACCACTATCAGATCGCAAGCTAACGCTAATTCTAATCCCCCTCCCAATGCAAATCCGTGAATAGCCGCTACCACCGGCACTGCACAACTCTCAATCGCTCGCATCGTGCGCTGTCCCAGCTCTACATAGTCGGCTATCGGTCGGGGTCCTAACTGCGCCATCGAACGGATGTCGGCGCCAGCTACAAAAGCTTTCGCCCCAGCTCCACGAACCACCACTACACGAATCTCAGGGTCACGAGCGATATCAGCAAATTCTAGTAAAAGGCTCTGAAGCACGTCCGGATTCAGGGCATTTAAACTCTCAGGACGATTTATTGTGATTGAGTGAATCGCGCCACTTCGAGAGACCTCTATGCATTGCTCCTCTGCCATCTTTTACCGTTTGCCTCCTTGCGAATACCAGAAACCTCGATCAGAGCCTTGACACAGAGCCCCTATCCCGGTGGCCAGCCAAGCTTTCGACCCCCGATGATATGCAGGTGCATATGGAAAACTGTCTGTCCAGCATCACTACCAACATTAGTAACGACTCGATATCCGGAATCCTCCAACCCCTCGCGACGAGCCACCTCTGCTGCTGCCAACATCAGCCGACCTAGCAACTCGACATCTCCTTCACCGGCCATGGCGATACTGCGCAGAGGCTTCTTGGGAATCACCAGGATATGAGCAGGAGCAACCGGTGAGATATCCCTGAAAGCCAAGACATCACCATCTTCATAAACGATCGAAGCCGGAATCTCCTTGCGTATAATCTTGCCGAAAATAGTGTCTTCGTTTGGCGCTCTTGGTCCCGTGCTCATGAAAAAACGGTACCATGGAAGCTCCTACGTGGCCATACTGAATACTATAGTGACGTGCAAAAGTCCGTGCCAGTAAAACTGGCAAGGCTTTTGCTGGACATCACTATAGGTTGTTGTTTTGATTCGCATCCGCGAATCGATAGCGTTCTCCAAAACTCGGGATTTCGCTACGGACTTTTGGA
>JBKCMS010000137.1:0-2455 GCA_046300175.1 Pseudomonadota bacterium
TCTATTCGCGGCTCTCGGATTCCGGTGCTCTCATCAAAATCTTTCAACTTCATGTTGTGCATGCCTAACACTCTGTTGAAGCCGGGAGAACCAGAAGGCATATTCTTCTGGCAGCTGCCAGCGATATAGTTGCTCTTCAAAAAATCAACCAGTTCATCGACTGAAGTATCGCTCTGCTTTTTGTGGCCTTCGGGTGGACTCTCTTGCGGCTGTCTGTCCGGATAATTTTCTTTATCACTGAGATCTATACTGTGCCGACGTAATACCAATTTCATAAGCGATTCGGCATCGATTAGCCCCTTGACTCTGTCATCTTTTAAACCGTCTCTATCGGCCACGTTTATCTCCTTACAAAGCTGCAATGAAAAATCATTTGGTGCCCAACTCCCACTCGTAGTAACTTTGCCTACTACGCGCCTCAGGGCCCGGATTCATCATTTACTGACTGTATCATGGTAACTTATCATTAAGTTTTAAGCATATAGCTGAGGAAGTTTTTTAAGTCAGTCGATGATTTGCAAAGCGGTCACCCCTAAACGCTGCGTTATGCCCAAAGCCACACAGCAAATAATCTTTTGCAAATTAGCTGGGTTATTCCTATACTTTTCCTGCCCCCACCCTCCGAATACCCAGACTTTTATACGTCACTTTAGCTGCGGCCGGACTGATGTTGACCTATTCGGGGCCCGATATCTGCTCGGTGCCAAGCCCTAAAGGCCGCTGTGGAGCAACGCTCTAAAGCTAAAGTACGACCACTGGCAGATATCAGAGAACGAGCTCTAACCCACCAACACTGCTTATTTTCTACCAAGACTCGCTAAATTTAGGTTGATTTTGTCCAATCCGATATCGCGCTTTAGTATTTTTTAGGATTAGGACTTTTGGTAGAGTAATGAGAGTTAGTTTTTGTTGAGGGGGGTTATGCCGCAAAAAGATGTACCACGGACGGGGCGGGAGCTATCAGAATGGGCAGTTAAGAATAGAAACGATCTGGGAAAAGGCACATCTCAAGATCTCCAAGAAATAGCGGACAGTGCTGGTAGGGACAAAATCAATTTGAGCAGTTCGGACCTAGGCAACTTGCTTAACCCAGGAGCATCTGCTTCGATAATAAACAGATTACGCCGTGACATTGGCATTTAATCAGTGCATGCGTTGTTAACTCTCTATCCATCCCCACCCTCAGCCATCCCGCACCGGCCTTGACAGCTTTTTGACTCTCTGGTCGGTATCTAAACCGTTTTAGTGGCGCTTTTTCGCCCAAAATCACACAGTTTAGTGTGGACGTTATCTAGCAGCTAGAATCTTTAAGATAAGTTAATAAGCCTCTTTAACCTGGAACTGGTCTCAAAGGTATCTTCTGCTTCGGTTGACGATATGCGGACTGCTACTTGGTCAAACCTCGCATAAAACTTCAGTGTATAGCGGTGAATACACATCCGGTTTTTTTGCTCGTTTTCCTTCTCTCTCCACGCATCTCGCTAACCTCGCGACGAAGCTACCTTTGAGACACGTTCTAAAGACAGCAGGTCAGTGATGACTTTGGACTGATGAGCTATTTTTGAGACTCGCTGCTGCTCTTTTCTAACCGAATAGCGCGTATGATGGATTCTAAGAACACTAATCGTGAAAAACAAAGATCGGCTGCTATCGAGAGCGATCATCTGGCTAGCCCGGATATTTCATGAAACTGCGTCGCGAGAGCGCCGAGAATGGTGATTTTTCGGGCCCGTAGGGCGAATTCAAAAATCGATTTTTGGGTCGGAATCGTATCGTGATACATTCCGGTCCGAAAATCGATTTTGGAACCGAAAAAGCACCGTTATCGGCGATCGTAGTAGCAGGCTTCATGAAATTTCCGGGCTAGAGCTGGGCGACAGAACGGTGCGTACTCCGGACCAGACCCCAGCCAGCTTCCTTCTGTGCCAGCCGATAGGCTTGCTATCTTGCTTAAATCCATGGCGACGGATTCGAATATAAATCTACGCTCCTGGCGACTTGAATGTAGCCTGATTACTCTTGCGCACCCAGAGCTTTATCCGTGCGAGATTGTGCGCTATCAACGCGATCACGACGATCTCCTAGCGAATGTGGTCCAACCTGAGCATTACGAATACCGCGACGGCTTCTCGGCAGTGAGTTTTCGGGTTGTAGATCGGCTATCGGGCCAGGAGAGTGTGGAGGGGGCTCTTAGTGTCTTTAGCTCTCTACCAAGTGACCTACTTACGAAGATACCTTTGGCATACCACGAACATCACGCCGCTATGCTCTCGTACGATATCGTCGATGCGCTTATACCGATCATGACAAACAGCTCCCTACTCGGATCTAAAGAGGCTCATCGGTGAATCAAGTGGGTAGAATTGGCGGGTCAATCACTGAAAATAATGGGTTATGCCCCATCAGCAGTCATTGGCACCCACTCGATTCCACGAAGAGCCTCTAAAGATATCGG
>JBKCMS010000138.1:0-17979 GCA_046300175.1 Pseudomonadota bacterium
ATCAAAACAACAACCTATAGTGATGTCCAGCAAAAGCCTTGCCAGTTTTACTGGCACGGACTTTTGCACGTCACTATATGCACCGCGTCGTGCATCAGCTCATTTTTTGAATAAGCGATGATTCCAATAGGCAGTCAAACCAATAGGCAATGAAATCAAATCTGTAGCCGGGCCAACGGGGGTGTTGAAGCGCTACATGACCTATGGTAGTATTTTCTAGTTCCTGGCAAGTTCTTGCCGCCACAGAGTTGTTCTCGCGGTCGGTAGTCGCTGTGTTTTTACAGTCGTTTAAGTGAGTTTGAAACCGCTTTAGGCTGATTAGCACCGACCGATCCGTTCTTGACTCTGTCCCGTAATCCTAGATGAAGTTTGTTTTATCAGGGTCACGTCAGTAAGTGGCGGCGCATGGGGTTTGTCGTGTGCACAGCATCATTTGGGAAGCTTAGAGGTACCATGAGTTTAGAAGGCACTCCGTTATGGAGCACAATCGAAGAGATCGCCCGCGAAGAGGGGGTGGCTCTCTTCGATATTGATCTCCCTTCGGATACTCGTCGCGGTGGTGCTCTGCGCGTGTTTATCACAAAGCATGCAGTGTCAGGCGAGCCTCAAGCGGCTCCTGTCGATGGTGTGGCCGTGGCAGCGGACTCGGCAGCGGACTCGGCAGCGGACGTTGTCGGAGGTCAGATCGAGAGGGGGGGGATATCGTTTGAGGATTGTGTGCGGGTGAGTAAGCGCATCTTGGACCTCGACGAGCAGCAGGAGATCATTCCGGGGAACTGTACACTTGAGGTGTCCAGTCCTGGAATTAATCGCAAGCTACGCCTACCAGATCACTTCTCTGGGGCCGTGGGCGAGAGGGTAAAGGTTAAATTCCGTAGTGGAGAGGCAGGTTCTACCGTTGTAGTAAATGGAGTTATCCGTGAAGCATCGTTGGAATCAATTCGACTTCAACCGGAGGGAAAAGAGGAGAGCGTGCAGATTCCTTTAGATCAGATAAAGGAAGCGCGTGTGGATTTTAAGTTTACAAATTCATGAAGGTAAGATGAGGTGAGTGTATGTCATCAAAGTTTGACTTGAATGCGATTCTCAGCCAGATGGGCAGAGACAAAGGGATCGACAAGCAGGTGCTGATTGAAGCGGTTGAATCGGCGATGTTGTCGGCTGCGCGGAAGCACTACGGGCACAATCTGAATCTTGAGACCAAGTTTAATCCGGATACAGGCGAGATTGAGGTCGTTCAGTTTAAAGTAGTTGTAGAGGTAGTAATCGATCCTGATACTCAGGTGTCGCTAACAGATGCCCGTCGGGGAGACCCTGAGGCTATGTTGGGCGAGGAGCTCGGAAAGAAGCTCGATACTGAAGTGCTGGGGCGCATCGCTGCACAGACCGCCAAGCAGGTTATCATGCAGAAGGTGCGTGATGCCGAGCGTGGAGTTATTTACGAAGAGTATAAGGACTCAAAGGGCGAATTGATGAACGGTATAGTTCTGCGTGTTGAGCGTGGAAACATAATCGTTAATCTCGGTCGTACAGAGGCGATCCTTCCAAAACGCGAGCAGATTCAGCGGGAGAAATATCGTCCTGGAGATCGTCTTCGCGGCATGGTGCTTGACGTTGATCGGTCGGCTCGTGGTCCGCAAATAATATTGACCCGTAGCCACCCTGATTTTCTAAGAAAGCTCTTTGAGCTCGAGGTACCAGAGATCGCCGATAAGGTAATTGAGCTCAAGGCCGTGGCGCGAGAGCCCGGTGAGCGCGCTAAGATCGCTGTTTACTCCAACGAATCAACTATTGATCCAGTTGGCGCATGCGTGGGTATCAAGGGCTCGCGAGTGCAAGCCGTTGTGCAGGAGCTAAGGGGTGAGCGAATCGACATCATAACCTGGACACCTGATGAGCCAAGTTTTGTCGCGCGAGCGCTATCACCAGCTGAGGTTAGCCGCGTTGTGGTCGATGAGGAGCAGCACTCGATGGAGGTAATTGTTCCAGATGACCAGCTGTCCCTAGCAATCGGGCGTCGTGGCCAGAATGTTAAGCTCGCCAGCAAGCTCTCTGGTTGGAGGATCGATGTTCGTAGCGTATCGGTTGCGGAGGAAGAGGCTAAGCGGGCGAGAGCGGCCCTTGGAGCTATTCCGGGGATCGACTTCATGCACGCTGAGCTATTGTTCCAACACGGCTTCCGGACGATCCGTGAGGTTGCGGATGCTTCGCTTGAGGATATGGCAGAGGTTGAGGGCCTCACTCAGGAGCAGGCTGCTGACGTTCTTGCCAAGGCTAAGGCGTTTGCTGAGGAGCTGGGTGATGAAGCTGACACTTTTGGAGGGCCTGTTGAGGCGCTGAGCGATATCGATCGCTTACCGATAGCAGCCGACCTGAGAGAGATGCTAGTGGCAGCCGGTTATAAAACTATACAGAGTGTTATTGAAGCCGATGACGACACGTTGCGTGGTATCAGTGGTGTTGAGGAGAGCGACATTGAGCAGATTCGCGCTGCAGCGGATTCGTTCCTGCGAAGTGGGGCAGCGGCAGCAGTTGAGTCGATGCGTTAATGGGAGCTAGAGGTGAAGCGTAGCGAGCGAACATGCTGTGTGTGTCGCTCCAAAGGAGGAAAAGGGGAGCTAGCCAGGCTCGTTTGTGTCGATGGCGTTCTAGTGTGGGATAGACAGCAGTGCGCAGATGGGCGCGGGGCTTACATTCACTACACTGCGGAATGTTTGTCGAAAATGGGACAGGCAGCTCGCTGGGAGAGGTCGCTAAGATTATCTTCCGGCACACTTAGTTCGGCAGAGGTTAGTGCATTAGCACGAGTTCTCCTGGCTGGGGTTACACACGAAAGGTTGTAATAAGAAATTAGAAGAATATAAGAAGATCGCATGTCAAAGATACGTATTTACGAATTAGCCAAGGAACTTGGCGTTGAAAACAAGGTAGTTCTTTCAAAGGCTCAGGAGCTCGGCATTCCTGGAAAGAGCTCTCACTCTCATTCACTTGATGCTGATGAAGCGGATAGTGTTAGAAGGGCCATTCTTAGACAGACGATGGGGGCTCCAAAGAGCGAGAACACCGAAACCGTGACAACACGTGTGGATAGGACTACCGGCGCCACCTACACAGTGGTTGAGAAGCGCTCTGGTGATGTAATCCGACGCCGACGTGCTGTTGATGCAGTAGAGACGACACCTGCGCCGGCTGCGAGTCCGGTAGAGGCGAGTCCGGCATCGAAAACGGCCGCTGCTGATGAGCTTTTCCAGTCAAGCGAGGGTGGGGCTGCCAGGGATGTAGTAGAGCCGTCAGAGGTTCAGCAGGAAACCTTGGTGGAGACCCATGTAGCTGAGAGTGCTGCTAGCGAAGAGGGCTTAGAGCCTGTAGAAGCGGCAGCAGTCGTTGCAGAGCCAGCCAGCACCACAGCCGCGGCTCCAGAGGTAGAGAAGCAAACAGTAGGTCCGCGAATACTTGGAAAAATAGAGCTTCCGCAGAGACGTGCCGTCGTCAAGCCGGTAGAGGCAAAACGTCCGGTCAAGGGAGTCTCTGGTAAAGAGACAGCGCGCCCAGTGGTCTTTGAGGACGAGGAGGAGACAGGCAAGAAAGGAGCCTTCAAGAAGGGACGCAAGCGCGAGATAAGTAGCATCGACCTCGTCGATTATGATGGTCGTGTAGGCCGCAAGAAGCCTAAAAATCAGCGGCATGCAGACGAGGCGGACGCAATGAGTGAGGCTGATAAGCCTAAGCTTGTAAAGCGCGTAATCGAGTTGGGAGATTCAATCACCGTAGGAGATCTCGCCAAGCAGATGAGTCTCAAGGCTGGAGAGGTCATAGCAAAGCTTTTAAGTCTCGGCGTTTTGGCAACGATCAATCACGCCATAGACAAGGACACGGCTCAGATCGTTGCCGAGGAGCTGGGTTACGAGGTTAAGCACACTGAATTCAATGAGCAGGACCTGATCCAAGATGTAGCGGCTGATGAGGGCGCTGTGCTTGAGACCCGACCGCCGGTAGTAACGGTGATGGGGCATGTTGATCACGGTAAGACGTCATTGCTCGATAGAATTCGTAGCGCTGCTGTTGCTGCTAAGGAGGCCGGGGGCATCACTCAACACATAGGTGCTTACAGTGTAAGTACCAAGGGTGGGCGCCTGATAACTTTCATCGATACTCCAGGCCACGCAGCTTTTACGGCGATGCGTGCGCGCGGAGCCCAGGTAACAGATATTGTAATCCTTGTGGTCGCTGCTGATGATGGCGTAATGCCACAGACGCGAGAGGCGATCAATCACGCTCAGGCAGCCAAGGTGCCAATAATCGTTGCCATCAACAAGATGGACAAGCACGACGCAAATCCGGATCGCATAAAGACGCAACTAGCTGAGCTTGGGCTCCAGCCTGAGGACTGGGGAGGAGATACGATGTTCTTCCCTATATCGGCCCTCAAGGGCACCGGCATCGAGGAGCTTCTTGAAGGAGTTCTAGTCCTAGCAGAGGTTGAGGAGCTGACAGCAAACCCAGATCGACGGGCGAAAGGGACGATCATTGAGAGCCGCCAGGATCGTGGGCGCGGAGTTGTGGCAACTGTTCTCGTTCAAGCGGGCACTCTCAAGGTGGGCGATATCTTCGTCAGTGGTCGAGAGTACGGAAGAGTCCGAACCATGACCGACTATAAGGGTGAGCGGCTGGAATCGGCAGGCCCATCCACTCCGGTTGAGATCACAGGTTTGACCGGCATGCCAGCATCGGGTGACGACTTCTTGGTAATGGAATCAGAAGCTGACGCTCGTGAGGTTGCTACTAATCGTATGGAGCGATTTGCTGATAAGCAGCGTGCTCTCGCCTCAGGTCCTATAAGCCTGGAGGAGTTTGCAAAACGGGCTAGCAACCAAGCCGCTGAGGAGCTGAATGTAATTCTGAAGGCGGACGTTCAGGGCTCGGTTGAGGCCGTTAAGGCGTCGATCGAAAAGCTCTCGGGTGAGAAAGTTAAGGTGCGAGTATTGCATGCAGCAGTTGGTGGTATCAACGAGAGCGACGTGCAGCTTGCAATAGCTTCTAGGGCGATTATTGTGGGCTTCGGCGTACGAGGTGAGCCACGTGCCATGGCCGATGCAGAGCAGCTTGGGGTTCAGGTGCGATTCTACCGTGTTATTTACGAACTGCTAGACGACGTCAAAAACGCCATGGTCGGTCTCTTAGAGCCGATTAAGGAGGAATCAAACTTGGGTCGAGTCGAGGTCCGGGATACCTTTACAATTCCCAAAATCGGCACTATCGCTGGGTGCTATGTCACTGGGGGTACAATACGTCGTAACGCAAACGCCCGCTTACTTCGCGACAGCAGAGTAATCCATGAAGGTAAGATGTCTAGTCTTCGTCGTTTCAAAGATGACGTTAGAGAGGTTCAAGCAGGATTCGAGTGTGGTATCGGCTTAGAGGGCTTCAACGACGTTAAGATCGGTGATGTGATCGAGGTCTACGAGATTAAGGAAGTGGCTCCTACCCTCGAGTAGGGAGTTGCCTGCGCAACCGGCGTCTAGCTGGCCTGGTATCGGGAAAGGGTAGTATGGCGGGAAATCGAAGGGTCTTCCAAGTTGCCGAGCGCATAAAGGAGCTGGTGGCAGAGCAGCTACTCTACACTGCGGATCCACGCTTCAGTTTGGTCACGATCACATCAGTCATGGTGTCTCCGGACCTTCGCAATGCGAAGGTGTATTGGGTAGTTTCCTTTCTATCCGACACTGATAGGGCAGCCAGGATAGCCGAGGTTAACGAGGCATTCGAGGCAGCGCAGGGTCACTTTCGACGTGTCTTGGCCAAGCAGCTCGGAGTTAGATTTGTTCCTGACGTTAGGTTCTATTACGACGACACCCTTGATACAGCTGAGCATGTAGAGAGGTTGATGGAGCGAATTAAGACTTCCGGAGAAAGCCATGACTAACCTGGATATGACTCCGATCTTAGATGCAATCAATCAAAGCGCCAAGGTAGTGGTAGTCAGCCACACTAATCCAGATGCAGATGCCTACGGCTCTGCGTGTGGACTAGCATGGGGCCTGCGAGCGCTGGGAAAACAGGTAGCTGTCCACAACGATCACGGCTTTATCCCGCGTTATAAAGTTATACCGGGAGCCGAGGATGTAGTCAGGGGAGAATGGCCAGCCTTGGAAGATCGCGACCTGCTAATCGTTGTTGATTGCGGTGGCGCCGACCGTGTTGGAGATGGGCTTGTGGCTCATCTGAAGTCCGCTAAGACTGTAATAAACATCGACCATCACGCTTCAAACTCGAATTTTGGAACTCTGAATCACGTAGTAGAGGGCGCAAGTTCAACATCTGAATTGGTGTTTGAGGTGCTACAGGCGCTTGAACAGCACACTGGCAAGAGTGGACTAATCGGTTCTGAGTGCGCTGCGTGCCTGTTGTCGGGAATTATCGGGGATACCGGTTCTTTTCGCTATCCAAGCACTTCAGCTCGCACTTTTCGCGTTGCAGCCGAGTTAGTGGAGCGCGGCGCACGACCCGATATTCTGACTCAGGAGTTGTTTGCCACGCAGTCATTAGTTGCGTTACGTCTCCAATCGGATGCGCTCGGCGCGGTAGAGGTACATCCAAACGGGTTTGCCGAAGTTGTTGTAACACAGCAGATGCTAAAACTGCATGGTGCAGATATCTTAGACGCCGATTCCTTAGCTGAAAGAGCACGGGACATCGAAGGGGTCAAGGTATCAGCACTGTATAAACAGGATGTGGACATCTGGCGTATAAGCCTGCGATCAAGGCGTGGCGTGGTTGATGTTTCAGCGATAGCGCAGTCTTTCGGGGGTGGCGGTCATAAGGCGGCTGCGGCGTTTCGGTGGAGGCACGATTTACCGACGCTCCAGGAGAAGTTGAGGGCGGCGATCAATCAGTCGCTGTAAGCCTATTTGGCTAACGCGTTGTTTCGGTAGAAGATGCAGGCTCGTAAGAACGGTATCATTTTAATCGATAAGCCTGCTAAAGTCTCCTCAGCTGGGATAGTGGCTCGGGTTAAGCGGGCGCTCGGGGCTGATAGAGTAGGTCACGCAGGCACCCTGGACCCGGATGCTACTGGGCTTCTGATTATCCTGGTAAACGGGGCAACCCGAGTAGCATCCTACGCAGCGGATGGATGGAAGGTTTACTCGGGTGAGATACAGCTAGGGGTCTCAACTACTACGGACGATATCTCAGGAACTATTGTTTCCCATCACTCAGTCGAACATGACTTTGATTCAATCGTAAAAGCGGCAGCTCACCTGCGAGGAAAGATTCTACAACTACCGCCAAAAGTAAGCGCTAAGAAGTTAGGTGGCAAGAGGGCCTACAAGATGCATCGAAGTGGTGAGCAATTTGAGCTTACTCCGAGGGAGGTGGAGGTTCGACGATTTGAGCTTTTCCCTACACCTGATCATGCCACGGTTGGTTATTTAGCGGAGGTAAGTCCTGGGACATACGTTCGCTCGCTGGCCCGTGATCTCGGTGAAAAGCTTGGCTGTGGCGGGGCGGTCAAGACCATCAGAAGGGAGGTGTCGGGATTTTTTTCGGTTACCGATGCCGTTTCTAGTGATTGTGTTTCGTGGGAAGCAATTCGCGATTGGGGAGAGTTGGTGCCAGCTTTTCCACGAGTCGCTTTTTCGCACGAGGTGGTTACGGGGCTGCTTAATGGCCAGCAAAGCGCCTTGCAAAGAGCGCGGCAGGAGTGTGATTCTTTAGAGACTGCTTCTGGGTATGTGGTATATTCTCGCATTGGGGGCGGAGAATCGCTGGGTATCCTAAAAGTCGGTCCGCAAGGTGGGCTCGCCTTTAGCTTGAATATAGGGCAGTAGGGAATTAACAGGGGGAAAAGTGCCAGGTATCGTTATCGTCGGTGCGCAGTGGGGCGATGAAGGCAAAGGAAAGTTTGTCGACGTGCTTACTGAATGTGCCGACTGGGTAGTTCGGTTTCAAGGCGGCAGTAACGCGGGCCACACGATAGTAATCAACGGGGTCAAGACAGCCCTGAGCCTTTTGCCGAGTGGGATGCTCAGGCCAGGCGTCCGTTGTTTGCTGGGAGCTGGAGTAGTTCTAAATCCAGCTGTGCTGATCGCCGAGATGCAAAGGCTTAAAGCGGCCGGAGGAGACATTTCACCCGACCGGTTTGTTATCGATCGAGATGCTCATCTTGTTCTTGATTATCACCTAGCGGTGGATAAGGCCCGCGAGGCTCAGCGGGGAGCTAATAGGATCGGTACTACCGGCAAGGGAATCGGGCCAGCGTACGAAGATCGTAGTCAGCGTTCCGGAATCCGCTGTGCTGATCTCTTGCACGTCGAAGGTGCACGCGAGCGGATAATAGCTCACGTAGAGGAGAAGAATAGGATTTTAAGGTATGTGCTGGGCAGCGATACTCAAGTGGAATTTGAACCTTTATGGCAGTCCTTGCAGGAACACGCCAAAATTCTAGCTCCATATATCGGTAACGGCAGCTCGATAGTGTTCAACGCCCTGAAGAATAACGAGAGGGTTATCTTTGAGGGGGCGCAGGGTGTGCTTCTCGATCAGACCCACGGAACCTATCCCTACGTCACATCTTCCAACACCATCGCCGGAGGCGCTGCTAGTGGTGTTGGGATCGGGCCGAGAATGATCGATTCGGTGGTAGGTTTAGTAAAGGCTTACACAACTAGGGTCGGAGAAGGGCCCTTTCCAACTGAGGTGGTGGGCGGCATTGGTGATGAGCTTAGAACCAAGGGGCACGAGTTCGGAACCGTAACGGGCCGGGCCAGGCGGTGTGGTTGGCTTGATGGAGTAGCCTTACGTCGAGCAGTGAGAATCAGCGGTATCGATACCGTAATAATCACCAAGCTGGATGTACTCTCTGGGCAACCGACTCTAAAAATATGTAACGGATACACTCACAAAGGCCGCGCATTAGACGATTTTCCAGCTCTGCCGCACGAAATTAGCGAGTTAGTTCCTCAATACATAGAGTTGCCGGGTTGGCAGGAAGACATCAGTCACGTGCGTAGGTGGCAGGATTTACCCCAGTCGGCGCAGATGTACGTGCGCGAGGTAGAACGAGTTATCGGCTGTCCAGCATGCATGGTAAGCGTGGGACCAGGTCGTGAAGCCACAATACCCTTGAGTCCATCTGGCCTGATCAAGGAGTTCCTTGGCGGCGCGTAATCGATGATGATTCACGGTGTACAATTAGCCGATCGGTGCCAGGTCCTCTGTCTTTGGCTCAGTTCCAATAAGGGGGGGTGCCTTTAAAAGCTAGTCGTGGTAAGTGATTGGCACACGGCAGGGGCCGATTACCCTCAATGATACCGGTTCTAGACACTTTTAGTTCTGGCTTATCGTCCCCCGTCATAATAATTAAGGAAGTGCTATGCTTAATAGAATTTTTCAGAGCCTAATCACGATACTCTGCGGTGGCTTTATATCGGCATCAACTGCGTTTGCCCAAGCGGCGGGCGCTCCTGGCCAAGGTGCTGTAGTGCCGGGGGCTCCAGGGCCGGGGGCTACAGGAGTAGAGCAACCAACTCTTTTTGGGGCCTTAATCGATATGCTGCCGATGTTGGCGGTTTGTTACCTTATATTCTACGTAATGGTTATTCGTCCTCAAGAGCGCAAGACTAAGCAACACAAAGCGCTGCTTGAATCGATGAAGCGTGGCGATTCGGTTGTGACATCTAGTGGAATAGTGGGGAAGGTATCCGGGCTTGAGTCGGACCACATTATTATTGAGATAGCGCCTAATGTGAAGGTTAAGTTCCTGAGGCAGCACATTGTGCGGCTTGAGAATCAGCCTCAGACTTCCAAGGCTGCATAGGGTACGGTCACGTTTTGGGTGCGTTATGATACGAGATACTTTTCAGCGAATGTTAATCCTCGCCGTAGCGGTAGTGGCGGCGGTAGCGTGCTTATTGCCGTCTATAGTTGGAGATAAGTTCACAAAAGAGTGGCCCACTAAGCCGCTAGCGCTCGGCCTCGATATTAGTGGAGGTGTGCATCTGGTGTATGGTGTACAGGCATCAGAGGCGGTTAAGAGCCGACTCCAGAGCATGTTGTCGAGTGTTCGGGCTAAATTGCGAGAGAAGAAGATAGCCGTGGCTTCCGGGAGGGTTGCAGCGGATAACTCTCTACGAATTGGGCTCCTTAGCGACCTGTCGGTTGAGCAGGCGAAGGCCGCAGTAAGCGAGTTCTCGTCAGATCTGACTTTTTCAGAGCTGACCAGCGAGGATGGGCGTCCGACACTCGTGTGGTCGATCTCTCAGGTAACCCAGGAGAAGATACAACGCGAAGCGATCGAGCAGGCTGTAGAGACGTTGAGGAATCGAGTCGACCAGTTCGGAGTAGCGGAACCACTGATTCAGAGGTCTGGAGAGAACCGCATTATCCTTCAGATGCCGGGTGTATCAGATGTTAACGCTGTGAAAAAAGTTGTCGGTTCAGTCGCCAAGCTTGAGTTCAGGCTAGTTCCGCGCGGAGGAGACGACGCGGCTACAGTCACTTTAAAGGATCAACAGGGGCAGCCCATCACAGTAGAGGATCCAGCCTTGATGACCGGAGACGCCGTGGACGATGCGCGGGTGGATTTCGATCAGAATGGGCAGGTAGAGGTGGCTTTGCGGATGACTGCAGCTGGTGCTGACGATTTTGCTCGTATTACTGCAGATAACGTTGGGCGGCAATTGGCGATCGTTCTTGATGGCGTTGTTTATTCCGCTCCGGTGATTCGTTCGGCGATCGCCGGTGGTCAGGCCAGTATCACTGGCGGCTTCTCCACTGAAGAGGCGCGGCGCTTAAAGATAGTTCTCAAGGCTGGAGCGTTACCGGCGCCTCTTGAGGTTTTAGAGGAGCGCACAGTAGGACCAACCCTTGGGTTTGAGTCTGTCAAGAAGGGCCTACTGGCGATGGCGATAGGATTTGTTGGTATCGCGCTGTTTATGGTTTTCTATTACGCAAAGTCTGGCCTGGTGGCGGTTTTTACCTTGGCGCTAAATGCGTTTTTGATGATGGGGTGTCTCTCGCTGTTTGGAGCAACACTTACGCTTCCGGGATTAGCGGGGCTGGCGCTCACAATAGGCATGGCGGTTGACTCTAACGTAATTATCTTTGAGCGTATACGTGATGAGTTGCGTAACGGTGCTTCACGAGACCTGGCAGTGCACACCGGTTTCGATAAGGCTTTTGGAGCGATCTTTGACTCAAACATTACGACCTTGCTTGCAGGGGCGATCTTGTATTACTTCGGGACTGGTCCGATCCGGGGTTTTGCAGTCACTTTGTCAGTGGGAATAGCGACCACGCTTTTCTGTGCGGTATTTGTGGCTCGATTGTGTTTTGATTACTTCGAGCTCAAGGGCAAAAAGGGTCTATCCATTTAAGAAGTTGGGGTATGGCGATGCGGGAATTAATTAAGAGCACCATAGCGATCGATTTCATGAGCAAGCGTTACCTGTGTGCCTTGCTATCATTAGTGGCCTTTGCTGCCTCCCTGTACCTATTTATAAGCAGGGGCGACGCTAAATACGGGACCGATTTTAGCGGCGGGCACGAGTTTCTGGTTTCTTTTTCCGGTGAATTTGAGAGCGATTCGATACGTAAAGGCCTTGAGGGGCAGGGGTTGTCAGATGTTCGAGTTCAGCGGTTCCAGGGCGCTAAGAACGAGTACTCGATTCGGCTAAGCGAAGTTGGTGATGTGGCTGCCATCAGAGGTCGGGTTGAAACAGCTCTAAGGGGTGCATTCTCTGAAGCTGCTCGTATTGAGAAGACTGATTATGTTGGTCCAACAGTCGGCGCTGAATTGCGTCGCAGTGCTCTACTCGCGGTAGCCCTGGCCACGGTAGGTATGCTGATCTACATCGCCATCCGATTTGAATTTGCGGTCGGTCTGGGGACTATCGTGGCTCTGTTGCATGACGTTACGATTGCAACGGGGATATATCTCCTCTCAGGGCACGTAATCGGCATGGCCACCCTTGCTGGTGCGCTTACTATAGTTGGTTACTCTGTAAACGATACGGTTGTCATCTTCGATAGGGTTCGCGAAGAGCGCCGGAGGCGCCGGTCGTACACAATGAAAGATGTGGTAAATGAGGCGCTAAATTTTACCCTTTCTAGGACGGTCATCACCCATGCACTGACGTTGTTCTCAGCACTGGCTCTATATGTAATCGGGACTGGCGAGATAAAAGATCTCAGTCTGTACCTGGTTGCGGGGATAATTCTCGGTGCATACTCAACGATATTCGTGGTGTCCCCGATCGTCGTATGGTGGGAGGGGCGCAAATTAGAGAGCTCCAAAATAGCGCGAGCAGCTTAGGCAAGGCTGGAATTACACGCGGCTCATTCTGTGGATGTATAGCACTGACGCCCGCTGGTCGCGTACCTTGATCTCCTCTTGAGCCGGGGCTGGCACGGGAAATGAGTTCGTAATGAATGTGCTCCCAGGGGGCATCTCACACTGGGCTTTGTCCCATATCCGCGTCATGGCTGCTGGTGAGAGGAATGTGTACACCAGATCGAAATCTGAAAAGGGGTAGCTCCACATATCCCGAGCGAGCACCTGCACATTTCGGTTTGAGCTAGCGCCTGCACGGAGCCGGCCGATTAGGCAGGGGAGAGGCCCTAGTTCGATACCGATGAATGTTCCGTTCGGACGGTGCTTAGCCAAGGTGAGTATTAGGTCTCCGAAGCCGCATCCGACGTCAAGGAATCGGAACGGTCGGTCAACAGGAAGCTCGGCGAGAATTATGCCGTAGGCAGCTCTTGGGGTCGGATAATACGGCACTCGGGTAAGCAGCGCAGGTGCGTAAATACCGGCGGCGATGAAAAGTGGCAAGAGGTATACCGTATTAGGAATATCGGCCGCCAGAGTACCGGCTGCGGCTACGGGTAAAGCTGAGTTTATCACTCGCCATGGCATGGGAAGTTGTATTAGCGTCGCGGCGAGTAGGGCAACCGAAGCTCCAAGGAAGATAGTGGCTGTGATAGAGCCTATAGCGGGCCAGAAGATTACGCAGGTTGCCGCAGCCAGAGTTTGCACTACAATGCTCTTAGCTATAAAGGTGGGAACAGTCAGGAGTGCTGATGTGGTCATCTCTCTTCTAAATCCTCTTAGGCAGGTGTGACCGAATATTCTCTGAATAGGATTCAGCGAGTAACTCTGAGAGGCTTTGAATCTCTTTTGGTAGTGGGGCAGATGGTATCTTAACTATGAAGCGAAGGTAGAGGTCGCCGCGGGATCCATCACGATTGGTTATTCCCTGCCCCTTGAGCCGTACCTCCTTTCCGCTCTGTGTGCCTGGTTCCACTGTGACGAGGAGTGGATCTGCGAAAGCGGGGACCTGTACCTTTGCACCTTCAATCGCCTCTGCGATAGTTAGCGGTATCTCGATTGTGATTCCACGCTCTCCCATCGAGAGCCACGGGTGTGTCTCAATTTTTATGATCAGAACTACCTCTTCGCTCCCATTCTCTTTATTTCTGAGCCGCACGACGCTGCCATTGCGGACGCCGGGCGGTATGCTGACTGATACTTTGCGGCTTAAAGCGGTGCCCTCAGTTAGCTCGACCGTTTTTTTTACGCCGTAAATAGCGTCGTGCATTGAGATCGATAGCTCAATCAGTGCCAGTTGGCCCACGTTGGCATCGTTTGGCGACCGTGACTTGCGACCTAAATCGAAGCTTCCCTTTGGAAGTAGCCCTTTGACTTTATCGAATGTTGCTCGCTTGAGTGAGGCTAATTTTTTGATGGCTATTGATGCCACCTGTGATTCAACCTGCTTGCTATTACCAGTCTTTGCCCTGCGGTTCTTGCTTAGGTGGTCGGTGCTTTTAGCGGCTTGGCCCGGAGAGGACCTGTGGGTCCGCCTTTGTTTATCGTAGGCCTTATTCTGTTGGTTCCGTTTTAGGGCTTCCTGGGCCCGCTCGAACGTTTCCTGAAAAGCTTCCACACTCTGTGTCAACTCCAGGTCGTACTGCTTCTTCTTCTCAGGTTCGGATAGCACTGAGTAGGCGTTAGCTATCTCTTTGAATACGGCTTCGCTATTACCATTTGGGTTCACATCCGGATGATAGCGCCGCGCCAAGATACGATAGGCGCGGCGAATCTCAGCGCTAGATGCAGCATTGGTCAGTCCAAGGGTTTGGTAGTGGTTCTGCATCGCGGCACATTAGATGTTGCACACAGAGGTTCTCATTGCGGTCGATTTCTTCTTGTGCGCAGAGCTGACAACGCCGTAGCGTGTAGCGGTACTACGCATAAGCTTTAGATTACCCAGTAGAGCGGAAGTGTGCTAAAAGGATGGTCGCAGCAAGCAAATAGCGTTTGTTTTAGCCTGGGGGCGTTTTTTGGGCAGTAAACGCCGTGATCGGCGGCAGGAGATCGATTTTATGAAGAGTTCCGGTGGTAGACGACGGGTGCTAGTGACGGCTGGTTTGCCGTATTCAAACGGCCGTTTGCATGTTGGGCACTTGGGTGGAGCGCACCTACCAGCCGATATATATGTTCGATACCTCCGGCTTACGGGGGCTGATGCTCGGTATGTCTGTGGGTCCGATGACTACGGGGTCGCCATTATGCTCACAGCAGAGCGCGAGGGTAAAACACCAGGTGCGGTAGCCGATTTTTATCGTGCTAGGCAGGTGGAGGATTTCGCCGGTATGGGGATGAGTTTCGACATCTATAGCGGCACGAGTTCCAACCCGTTTCATACAAAGACGAGTCAGGAATTTTTCCTTGCGCTACACAGGAAGGGGTACTTTGAGAAACAAACCTCTAGGCAGTTCTACGACGAGCTAAAGGGGGTTTTTCTCCCTGACCGTTATGTCAAGGGCACTTGTGGGTTCTGCGGTGCTATCGATCAAGCTGGGGATCAGTGCGAAAGTTGCGGCAAGGTGCTCGACGTAGATACTCTCAAGGATGTAGTAAGTGTGATGTCCGGTGGTCGTGCAACTGTTCGCGAGACGGTTCATTGGTTTCTCGATCTATCTCGTTTTCGAGAGCAAGTTGAAGGTTGGCTGGCACGAGCCGAGCTGCGCGATCAGACCCGTGCATACGTTTCTGGTTTGCTCGATGGGGGGCTTATAAAACGTGCGATGACGCGGGATATTAGTTGGGGTATTCCAGTTCCTCTTGATGATCCCGATGCGCAAGGAAAGGTACTCTACGTATGGTTTGATGCTCCCATCGGCTATATATCAAATACAGTCGAAATGTGCGTTAAGAGAGGTGGTCAGGCGGCAGAAGCCGATCAGTGGTGGCGCGATGAGAATACAGAGCTCGTGCATTTTATAGGTGAAGATAATACTGTTTTTCACTGTATTATCTGGATCGCAATGCTTCACGCAGAAGGTAGCTTAAACCTACCCAAAGCTGTAGTTGTCAATCATTACGTGAATATTCAGCTGCCGGGAAAAGATGTCGAAAAGATGTCTAAGTCACGGGGGACTGCCTTCTGGATCGGCGAGTATCTTGAGCAGGGTGGAGATCCAGATTCGCTCCGTTACTACCTGACAGCAACGGCATCTGAGAAGGCTCGCGGTGTGTTTAGGCCAGATGATATGGAGCTTAGACACAATGGAGAGTTAGCTGATACCCTTGGAAACCTTGTTAATCGAATTACATCGTTCTCTTTGAAACACTGCGGGCCAGCAGTTCCTGAGTATGATGTTTCAAAGGAGACGGCCGTTGACCGGAATCTCGAGCAGCAGCTCCAGGATACCTTCAAGCGAGCCACTGCCGAACTAGAGGATTATTCTTTTAAGTCAGCACTTGAGGTCGTCATGGAGTTTGCTCGGGCGTGTAACCGATACGTTGACGAAAAAGCGCCGTGGACAACACGCAAGACCGATATGGAGGTTACTCGACTAACCTTGGCGGTCTGCCTTAGGGCTATCCATGCCTTGGGAGTGATGCTAGCACCTTTTATTCCGTTTGCGAGTGCCAAAATACTACATGCATTCGGCAGGTCGATCGACGATGTGCAGTGGAGTGACGCGGTCGATTTTCGAGTTCAGGGCGTGCCACTCTCACAACCCCCGATACTCTTTCAGAAAAAGGTCACAGCCAGGGAATAGCGCTGAATAGTCATCGGCCAGCTTTTTTGATCTTTCCAAATGTAGCTTCCCTGTGGTCAATTCTAGAAGAGGGGCTTTACCCTCCTCAACCGGTGGTTAGCTATAGTGACGTGCAAAAGTCCGTGCCAGTAAAACTGGCAAGGCTTTTGCTGGACATCACTATAGGTTGTTGTTTTGGTTCGCATCCGCGAATCGATAGCGTTCTCCAAAACTCGGGATTTCGCTACGGACTTTTGGAGAGCGCTATATGAACAATGCTGCAATCACGGCAGTCGAAAACGAGTGGATAGAACAGGTAGCGCGTCTGGTTACAGAGGCAGGCATTCTAAACGAGGATGTCGAAGCGCATGTAAGAGCTGCGTTTTCAAAGGTCGATCGGCGCCCATTTATTGATGCAGCCTTTCATTCCCAAGCGTTTCAGGATGTAGATCTGCCGATCGGCAATGACCAGTTGCTTACTCGACCATCTCTCCTCATTCGTATGGCCGGTTTGATTAACTTAGAGAAGCGCATGCGTATTCTAGTTGCAGGTGCTGGCAGTGGATACCTGTGTGCCGTTCTTGATGCAGCTGGAGCCCGGGTATTTGGAGTTGAACAGGTTGCAGCGTTAGCCCAAGGAGCTCGTAAGGCGCTAGATTCACTGGGGCACCACGGTGTGGTTATACATCGCGGTAACGCGGTTAAGGGTTGGAGTGAATTGGCTCCGTTCGACGCGATTATAGTCACCTTTCCGGTAAGTGATGACCTTGGGCTACCGATCTCACAGTTGAGTATGAACGGCAGTTTAGTTGTGCCTGTCGTCTCTGAACGTGGAGCGCACTTAACCCTCTGGAAGCGAACTCCGGAATCATACAAACGCACGGTTTTTGAGGAAGTTTTAGTATAGGTAGGGAGGGGGAGTGTTCATGCGTGTTCTGCTTGTCACAGTCATTTTCTCGCTTGCTCTATCCGGTTGTTCGGCGGTGAAGCGGTCGATAGACGGTAAGCGCGACCGCTACTATGAGATTCGTTCTGGGGATACTCTGGATTCTATTGGCGAGCGGTTCCGCGTTCCACCGGCAGAGATCCAGTCTTACAACGCAATCAAGGAGCCAAGAAACCTCAAGGTCGGCCAGCGGATCGTTATTCCTGCGGTCGGGCCACTTGACCGTGAGCCTCCAACCAGCGGTAAGCAGCCAGCAGAGATAAAAGATCGGGCGCAGCTTAGGATGGTTAGCCTCGCACCAGTGAGGGGTTACGTCGGTCAGCTGGAGTTTCCTGTAGAAGACGCTCGATATACCTCACGTTTTGGGTGGCGTTGGAGTAAGTTCCATGAAGGTATAGATTTGGCAGCTCCAGAGGGTACACCGGTTATGGCAGCTCACGATGGGGTGGTAGTGTTGGCCTCGGATTCGTGGGGCAGATACGGCAAGGTCATCGTTATAAAAGGCGAAGGGCTTCTGACAGTCTATGCCCACAATTCAGCCAATCGTGTTACCAAGGGCGCTAGGGTTCGGCGCGGGCAGTATATAGCAAAGGTGGGAGCGACTGGAGATGCGAGCGCTCCGCACCTACACTTTGAGACTCGCATTTTAGACGAGCAAGGGCGCTTCGCCGCAGTGAATCCGACCGTATTTTTCCCCTAAAAACGAATATAGCCCTAAACAAGTGAAGGTTGGCCAACCCTCATTTTTTTTGCTACCCTTATGTCCGTGCGCTCGTAGCTCAGTTGGATAGAGCACAAGTTTCCTAAACTTGGGGTCGGGAGTTCGATACACTCCGGGCGCACCAAATTTATTACCAGGGGGAAACAAAAAGCTGCGCCCCGGCGGATAGAAAAACCGATGATCGTAAAACAACGTGAGCTAGCGAGCCTTGTACCGACAGCGCCCCCGTCGTTAGACGGGGAATAGCGCGGGCGGAACAGGG
>JBKCMS010000139.1:0-7155 GCA_046300175.1 Pseudomonadota bacterium
TTCGCCCTACGGGCCCGAAAAATCACCATTCCCGGCGCTCTCGCGACGCAGTTTCATGGCATATCCGGGCTAGAGCGATCTCCAAAAGCCGATAGCGAAATGCCGGCTTTTGGAAACGCTATCGATACACGGGTACGAATCAAAACAACACCCTATAGTGATCTGCGACACAGGCCTTGTCAGTTTCACTAGCACGGACTCTTGCACGGCACTATAAGCATCGCTTGAAGGGGCTATTTGTGTTGAAATTCAGTGACTGTTTGCGTTACAACATGCGGCAGTACTATGAAATTTAATCCGTTAAAATCGTTTTTGCTCGGTGTCTCGATTGGAGGGGTAGCCGGCCGGACCGAGGCAGATGCGCAGCAGTGGTCGGGACAACTTGTAGAGCCGCCGATTTTTGTGTTTCCGATGATCGAGAGCCCAGGCCCTGCGATTTTGGATACGCGGGTTATGTCGCAGCAGGTTGTTACAGCTGTTAAGGAACAGCAGATTTACTTTCATGGGCCAGAGGAATGGCGCGAGGAGATTCTTTTTTTTAGCAAGAAGGTGTGGCAGGAGCTTTGCTCTAAGTGGGCTGGCGAATCTTTGACGGTTGCCCCGATCACGGTATCATTTAGAAGAGTACCGCCGGGGATAGACGGGTTGGCCTTAGTGGATTTTGATGGCGAGCGCATGCTGCCCGTTACTCTGGTGATCAATCCCGAGGCTAAGAATGTTTTGAATGCTATTAGACACGAGTTGGCGCACGTTTTGTTACGTGCTTTGTGCGGTCCACGCATCCCTCAGTGGATCGATGAGGGTGGGGCAGTCACGGCGGAGGTGAGAGCAGCGTTCTTACAATACAAGGATCATTTGGTGCATGATTACCTGCACTCGGGAAAGCGCATACCGCTTGATGTAATGTTTCTCTCTGATAGGCAGCTTTCGGGTAGTATGGACCTGACGTTTTACGCTCAGGCTGCTGGCCTTACAAGTTGGCTAATCTCCATAGGTCCGCAGGAATCTGAACTAGCTCGACGACGTTGTTTGGTTCAGTTTGTACGCTCGACTATAGAAGATGGCCGTGATGTGCGTGCGCATGAGATCAATCTTCGTAAGTACTACGGCATTTCTGACTTAGGTGAATGCGAACAGAAGTGGCGTGAGTATGTGGAGCAACAAGAGCAGCAGCAGGTATCGTTCGGTTCACCGCGCTAGGTAGTGCTGAGAAGCTGCCAGGCTATTTTGCAGGAAAAGGCGCAGGAAAAGGCGCAGGAAAGGCAGAAGGAAAGGAAAAAGGAGAGGCACAGGGAGCGGCACAGGGAAAAGTATCAGGGGTTGTAGTCGCTTTTAGTCTTAAACTGTATGTATCTCAATTAACTTAACACTCCATTGGTCTCATTTTCGGATGCTTTTTACACTTTATCGGTGTAACCTCTCTCCGCTCTTCAAGTGCGGATCTTTTGCAAGTAGCTGCTGAATTTGGTCCCAACCCCGAAGGGCAGGCTTTCTAATATGTTGTTGAGGTAAGTAGCTATGGCGAATATGCAATCCAAAAAGTACTTTGCAGGAGTAGATATTGGAGGGACGAAGGCTGCAGCGGTTGTTGTCGAGGTGACAGGGCAGGATTTAGAAATGATTAGTCCGAACAGTATAGAGCTCCCGAGCGAGGTCAATCGCGGACCTGATCACGTGGTAAATGAAGTGATACCAAATGTGCTTAAGGAAGCTCTTCGTCAGGCAGGAGAGTTGTCGATAGCTGCTCTACGCGGCATCGGAGTTGGGTTTCCTGCCCCGATTAGCGATACAGGAGTCATTCTGTCAAAAGCTAATATGGGTCGGGATGAATGGCAGGAATTCAACCCCAAAAGCGCGATTGAACAAATGCTTGAGCAGCGTCGCGATTTCTGGCTTTCCGCTAATGGCGCATCATCCGCAAATCAGCTGTTCAGTGGTGGCGTGCATGTCTTTAACGATGCCGAAGCGACTACTCTTGGCCTGGTGACAGATCAACTATTACCTGATCAGCGGAAAGATACTGTAATTGGTCTTTACGTAGGAACAGGGCTGGGAGGTAGTATAATGAGAGACGGCAAGCTATCTCGAAATGCTGGAGGAGGTTCTGAGCCAGGGGCGCTGCTGCAATATCTGGACGAAGATGCGATATTGCTTGGCACATCAGATATCCCTCGGGAGCGTCATTTAGAGGATTTTGTATCGCTAGTTGCTATAGAGCGACAACTACAGAAGATGGATGAAGCTGGTGTGATACCCAAAGGCCATGAACTCCTGAAGGTGGAGGCAACAGATTTAAAGAGCGAGTGGCGGGCGCGAGCTGAAAAGCTAATAGGATACGCTGTTAAGGCATTCGACCGAGGAGAAATGGAAGATTGGACCCTTAGACCTTTTAGGGTGCAGACTATGGCGCTGGGGAGTGCGTTGTCTAACCTGATAGAGGTGGGCCGGCCGAAACATATTTTTATTGGTGGTGGCATATCAGAGCTAGGACGGGTTAACCCAAGGTTTAGAGACTGGTATAGGGATTCGATAAAGGATGTTGCTAATGACAGGATGCGTCACGAACTTCGCAGAAGGCTTGGATTCCCCAACTTTTTGTCGCCTGAAAAAGGAGACGCAGCCGCCGCCTTTGGTGCAGCAGCAGGAGCAGCTTCAGAAGAGAGGAATAGGTAATCCTCTCATCCAGGTAGCTAGGAGTAGAGCGAGCTCTCACTCGTCGCTTGGCCAACAAGTTCTCGTACCTGTTCTAGGTTTTTGGGAAAGGTGTGCTCAGTGAGGACGGCGCAGCCGTTTTTCTCGACTAGTATATCGTCTTCTATGCGAATACCGAGCGCAGGAAGGTGTTTTGTTGGTTTCGGCAGATAGACGCCAGGCTCTATGGTAAAGACCATACCACTTAGTAACCTTGCTTCTGGATTTCCGTATAATCCGCCCACGTCGTGTACGTCGATTCCTAGGCTGTGACCTATTCCGTGCGGAAAATAGGGCTTGAAAGCCTGTTTCTTCATCAGAGAAGAGATGCTGCCTTTTAGGACGCCAGTCTCTTTTAGTCCGATGGTGATCTCATGAGCTGCGGCCAGATATACGTCACGAATGAGGGAGTTGTGTTTGATCTTTTTGAACGCCGCAATCTGCGCAGCAAGCACTGCTTCATATAGTGTGGTCTGTGCCTTGGATATCGTGCCCACAGGAATTGTACGTGTTATATCAGAGCAGTAGAATCCAAGCTCCATGCCCGTATCAATTAAGAGCAGATCCCCGTTTCGTAGGTTGCGGTTGTGCGCGCTGTAGTGAAGCGTGGCGGCTGATGGTCCCGAGGCCACGATTGGATGGAACGAAGGTACTCCTCCGTTGGTTCGATAGAGACACTCAATCAGAGACGCGATTTCGCGCTCCTTAGTGCCGGGGGTAATAAGCGGCAGGATAGAATGAAGTACATCACCGGTGACTACTCCGGCCTCCTCGATCGCATGCACCTCAGACCTTGATTTAATTAATCGTTGTGCAGAGACGATTATGTCAGCGTTAGCAAAAGAATACGGTGTATTGCGCGGAGTCTCGCCTGTATGCTTGGCGAACTCTTGGCGGATATCGTTACTAGTAGTATTTGGAGTGGTCTGCGTAAAGACACAGTGTACTCCATAAAGGAGCTCACGCAGGGATTTTTTGATATTCTTACTCCGAACTACAGATGCTCCAATCGCTTTTGCAATCGGGGTGAGAGATGGAGCAGCTCCTTCCCAGACAATTTTTTTTGGCTCATCTACTGGGGTGAGTAATATTACTTGTGGGGTCGCCTTGTTTCGCAGGATAAGGGTGACATCAGGGGAGACACAGCCGGTGAGGTAGTACAGATCGCTGTTGGCACGATAGGGAAAGTGTTGGTCGGCAGAGCGAGTAACGTGAGGATTGCTCGACACTACGAGTGCGCTTGATCCGTTATGTTGTCTAAGCGCAGCTAGTGCCTGCTGAATCCGCTTCCTGAAGTTGTGTTTCATAGTGCCTGCAGGATAGCGTGGTCGTAGTGTTTGCGAAATACGGTGATTACGGCTCGTAGAGCTGTCATTTGTCATACGACCGTTTGCGAGTTTGGGCGTACTATGACTTTTTTAGCGCGGGGAGCGCCAGTATGAAGAGACGTCGTACGAGTGAAGGAAAGCAGAGTAACGCCGTGGAGCGACTCGGTATTGGAGGAGATATTCCGGTGCCGGACTTTAGTGATCAGCCCGATTCTGGGGGGCGGATCGGTGGCACTAGAGGCGTAGACGAATTTGGAATAGAAGGAGGAGCCGCCGCTGAATGGGGAAGGGATGCCCTGCATGAGGCAAGTTTAGAATCAACGGATATTGATCGAGTCCAGGCAGGGGTAGACCAAGCTAGCGAGTATGAAGAAGAGGTTGAGAGTGAGGAAGAGTCCGCAGTTATAGCCCGTGTTCTCGAAGAGGACGTTCAGGATGATTCACTTCGAGAGATTTTACCAAACGATCTGCAATCGCTGATTGAGTATAGGTTAAGACACCACGATCGAATCGATGCGCATAATGTATCGGTATTGATGGTATCGCCCGGGTTAGTGGTTTTGCGTGGTCGTGTGCGATCGCAATCAGAGAGCATGAGGATAAGCGAAGTAGTGAGCGCTCTGCCCGGAGTGCACGCTGTCCGAAACCTCTTACTTGTCCCGCGGTAGTAGCTTCGCGTCAGCTGCTACGAGGCGAAAACCGAGATGGTTGGTCCCTGTAGATGGGTCTCCTTTGCCACGTCCCCCTGGCATATATCGCGCGCAGTATTGGTCGGTGCACAGATAAGAACCGCCTTTCATAACTCTCTTTGCTACCCCTGGTTCGTAAGGGTCGTGGCTATTGCTTGGACCTTGCGGATTCAAGGTAACCTGCCCGTTATTTGCGAGGGTTAAGTAATAATCAGCTCTATACCAATCGGCTACCCACTCCCAAACGTTGCCAGCCATATCATAGAGGCCGTAGCCGTTTGGGGGAAAGCTCTTGACTGGAGCAGTGGAGTGATAACCGTCCGCTTTCGAGTTGCTATCAGGGAAATGTCCTTGAAACGTATTAGCCATGAACTTACCACTCACCTGGAAGCTGTCACCCCATGCATAATCCTGCTCTGCGAGTCCGCCTCGGGCCGCGTACTCCCACTCGGCTTCTGTGGGCAGGCGCTTGCCAGCCCATTTAGCGTAGGCGTTAGCGTCTTCCCAAGCGATGTGTACAACTGGATGGTTCATGCGTTGGGAGATATTACTGTTAGGCCCCTCGGGCCGGCGCCAATTCGCGCCGACTGTGTAGTTCCACCACCTCAGGTGATTATTTAGAGCAACGGGTTCCTTAGGCGGTTGAAATGTGACAGAGCCGGCAACGAGGTTTTCAGGCGGAGCGCCCGGAAAGTCTTCGGCGCGTGGCGTGCGCTCGGCAACGGTAATGTATCCTGTGGCCCTTTGAAATGCGGCGAATTGAGCGTTAGTTACCTCGGTTTGATCGATCCAGAAACCCTCGACTCGGACTCGGTGTGCTGGAACCGCGTCTCCGAAGTGTTTGCTCCCCATAACGAATTCACCGCCAGGGATATACACCATACCAGCGTGGGATGCGACCTTGGATTGGTTGCCAGGTTTAGCCTCTACTTGGGCGCTAAACAGCAAAAATCCGGCAAGAGTTGAGAAGAGAGTGAGCTTCATCGCTGGCAGCTACGTGTGTTCCAAGGCATCTTGGCCAGCATCATGGCCATACCGCACGTATCGGTGATTCCCGCAAACATAAGGCCGGCGCCAACAAATGCTGGCAGTGCTATCCATGCCGGGCTCACTAGGTATCCCAGGACAGATCCAAAGAATACGAGCGCTCCTGCAGCGATACGAACCTGGCGCTCAAGAGAGATAGTTTTTGCACCACGAACAACCGGTAGTCCGGCGCTATCCCAAGCGGTAATTCCTCCTTCCAAGACTGTCACGTTTGGTACGCCGCTTGCGGTCAGTTTCTCACACGCTTGACGTGCACGCCCCCCAGAGCGGCATATAACTACACAGCCGCTCTTGCCAACGCTTAGCTGCTTTACGGTAGTGGGGTCAAGGTCACTCAGCGGGTGCAGCATTGCACCTTGTATATGCATCTCTTGGAATTCAGCAGGGGTTCGCACATCTAGAAACAGGGCTGCCCCTTGTTGTTGTTGAGCCTGTTGCGGCGATATTGTTTGTGGCTGGTTCATAGTTTCCTGAGCAATAAAATAAGGCAAGCAACTCGATAGCAGCTTGAGCCTAAGCAAAAGTCAGCGGTTAAGCCTAAATGGAGGCTAACCCGTTGAAGGTCTTATTTTAGCGCCGGATCGTTGGTCCGTCTAGAACGGGTCTCATAAATAAACCCTGCGCGAGTGATTTTTGAAAAAATCACTTCCAATAGCAGGGCGAGCGCAATCTTGGCCCATCAAGATCAAGGTAACAGCCAAGTTGCGCCGTAGAAGACAAAAAGACTCTGGCTGCAGCGCGGGACTGTCTGGTTGCTGGCGAACATAGGACTATTGATGGGTTAGTCGATTTTTAACTTAGCAGGAACGCAAAGCATTGGAGCAAGAGCTTCGGCTGGAGCGCTATGCCCGCTTCTTGAGACAGGATTAAGTGCATATTATTGCTCGATGCAGGTAAGTCATCAGAGAATATCGCGGAGTGCCTCTTTCTGAGCTGTAACACCGTCACCAACTACCTTAAAAAAATATCAAGCAGGTGGCTTAGAGGACTTAACATGAGTGGTTTGCTGATTTTAAAGCCGCGACTCTCAAGCTTCTTTGCTAACATCAAGCAGTACCGCCCAGAGCTAGAGTCTCTCATGAGATTGAAATTTCACACGCTCGGTACATAGGAGCTTCTTGTCTTCTACGGCGCAACTTGGGCAAGCCAAGATTGCGCTCGCCCAGCGATTCTCATTTATTTTTTCAAAAATGAATGAGGCTGGGTTTAGCTTCGTAGCGAGGTTGGTAAGATGCGAAGCAAGCCGAGCTCACCGAAGTCTATAGCGTTCTCCAAAAGTCCGTAGCGAAATCCCGAGTTTTGGAGAACGCTATCGATTCGCGGATGCGAATCAAAACAACAACCTATAGTGATGTCCAGCAAAAGCCTTGCCAGTTTTACTGGCACGGACTTTTGCACGT
>JBKCMS010000140.1:0-2374 GCA_046300175.1 Pseudomonadota bacterium
CTGTAGGGGGTCTACTATCCGAAGCTGGGAGTTCAAGGGGGCAGCCAGGCCCCCGCAGGACACTATAGCGTTCTCCAAAAGTCCGTAGCGAAATCCCGACTTTTGGAGAACTCTATCGATTCGCGGATGCGAATCAAAACACCAACCTATAGTGATGTCCACCAAAAGCCTTGCCAGTTTTACTGGCACGGACTTTTGCACGTCACTATAGGCCCAACCTCAGCGCACTCTCGTTTTCTAGTGAAAATTAAATCTGTAGATACACCTCCGCCCTGCGAATCGGAGGCCGCATGTGTGGTGTTTAGGCGAGCGCTAGGCTGCGATAAGGACGTTCGCTAGCTTGGGCATCGATGGAGGATATAACCCAGGCGGATACTTTGCCGTGGTGTCTCCCATGCGCCATAACGCTAGTACTCTTCTCGCTTCCTGCTTTAGTCTCTTTAAAGACCGTGTGTACGCGATTCGTATGGATCGTTTATCTGAGGGGCACCACATCCTCCTGCCCTTTCGGTCTGGCCTATAGCTAACATCAAACTCCTGCCGTATAAGCTTCTCTCGTCCAATCACGCGCTTGTGCTGCCGCTGTCGCTTGCGTTCAGCTCGTAACTCAAGGTAACGGATAAGTTGTATAACTCTTAAGTTGACCTGCTCCTGCTGCGCGCGGTCAGTGATGCCAAATGCCTCAAGCCACGCATTAGGCTCTAACGTAAATGACTCAACCTCGTTTGAATCACCCAGTAAGCGCTCAGCCTCTCTGGTGTAGCCACTAAGGTTATGGCTATCTGGTGTTAAGGCTCTGTATTGCGGACGCCTTATTCTCTTCCAAAACTTGGTATGCTCTCCCTTTAGAAACATCTTCCAGGTGGAGAATCCTGGATAATCATCGACTGAGCCGACTAGATTATCTTTAGCTGGATTAGAGTAGATATACCCAACAACAGGGATAGTTTGGGCCGAAAAAGTAGCCGGGCTACGGACAAAGTAAATCCTACTTCATTTTTTCATCAAGATAGCCATCAACGTTGTCACACGAGAGAAGCTTCATTCCCTCCTCCTCGTTGATAGAGACACAGATAGCTTTATCAAAGCGCGATAAAAAGGCCTTGAGTCCACCCACAGGTTTTCGCACATTCGATTTTATCTCAAATGCAAATAAATGGGCCCCTCGCTGTAAAACAAAATCTACTTCAGAATGTCCCTCCCGCCAGTAAAACAGCTTGCCGCGCGATTGAAGAAGTTGAGCTCCGACACAGGCTTCAAACACTCGCCCTCGCCATTCTGGATCGCGTTCGACACGAGTAGGATCGACCACGGCATTAATCAAAGCTGGGCAAAGCGGGATAATCTTAGGAGTGGAGGTTTTGGTTTTGAGAGGGCGAGCTGAGTATTTTTCTAGTGTTTGCAGGAGAAAACACTGTGATAGCACCTGGAGGTAGTGTTTCATCGTAGTTGCGTTGCCCGAATCCTGTAACTGTCCAATCAGTTTTTGAAATGAGACTTCTTGTGCTGGATAGTTCAATGCTAGCTCAAAGAGCTGGCGAAAAAGAGCAGGCTTTCGAATATCCTTCAAGGCAGGGATGTCACGATTGATGACAGGATCAAGGATGCTGTGTGCCATATAGCTTTGCCAACGGAGCGGGTCGGTAGCAAACGGAGCAGCGCCCGGGTAGCCCCCGAACTGCAGAAACTCATTGAGCGTCCAACCAAAAGCAGTGCGGCATTCACCCAATGACCAATGGGGCACCTGGATAACTTCATAGCGACCGGCGAGGCTGTCACTTATGGCACGACTGAGATCAAGGCTAGCTGAGCCCAAGAGAACGATCCTTACTCGCCCCTCATAGCGATCCTGATCGAAGAGGCTCTTTACAACCTCACTCCAACGTTCAATCTTTTGAACCTCATCGATCACGAGTAGCACCTCACCTGGTAAAGCGCGGGCAAGATTCCACTGCTGAATAATCCACTCGGCTGTAGGTGGTAGAGGAGTATCCGCAGTGGCAAAGTGTTTAGAGCCACTCCATCTATCAAAGACCTGACGAACCCCTGTAGTCTTTCCCACCTGTCGGGGGCCTATAACAATCTGAATTGTTTTCGCCCAGTTGAGCACCCTAGACTCTAGTATACCCGTAAATTGTCTCGAAAGATCAGACTGTTGTAGCTTCATTAGAGATATCTAACAAAAATGTTAGATATAATCAAGTTGTTTTGCTTATTGTTTTGCTTACTGTTGCTTACTGTAGGGGGTCTACTATCCGAAGCTGGGAGTTCAAGGGGGCAGCCAGGCCCCCGCAGGACACTATAGCGTTCTCCAAAAGTCCGTAGCGAAATCCCGACTTTTGGAGAACTCTATCGATTCGCGGATGCGAATCAA
>JBKCMS010000141.1:0-15907 GCA_046300175.1 Pseudomonadota bacterium
CTGGAGGTCAACATAACTACGGTCTGCGGAAATAAGATACACGGTGGACGCGACATACAAGATGCTCCTTTAAATAGCCCACTCTGTTAATCGAATCCCTACATAAAAAGTTGCTTCAAAAGTAACCCCGGACCAGAGCCAGACGAAAGTAACCCCGGACCAGAGCCAGACGAGCCAGACGAGACGGACCAGGGCCAGAGCCCGGGCCAGAGCCAGCTGACCAGAGCCAGACGGACCAGGGTCAGAGAAAGTAACCCCGGACCAGAGCCAGAGCCAGCGGACCAGAGCCAGACCAAAGGGCTATCCTCAGCAGCTCTCCGCGCTTTAGGAAAAAATACGCACGCTTTCTAAAGGCCAATCCCTTTTCAGCCGTAGAACCCTCTGAGCGGCAGTGGAGCTTCTAGCGCTAAAAGCCTGCAACCAATGAATTTGTGACACGTGTCTTGGAGATGGTCACTTACTCACTGGTTCCAACGCCCTTAAGCAGGAAGCTCGCGTGTCGTATCACAGCAAACTCGAAAAACGGTCGTTTGGGTTTCATGTCTGCCGTCTTACAGCTCCTCTGGCACTTAGCTAGACGAGTAAATGCCGGAAAGAGATGTACCTGCTCGTTCGTCAATGAGACCGGGTTCGTTCTGTTAAAGGCGAGACCCAGGAAGGGTTATTAGGCTAACTAAAAGGATGTTGTTGTATGGCTATTTCGTTAGGAGCTAATTCAAATCTTATCAAAATAGGGGATCAAGTTAATAAGGCATCAAACTCCCTTAATCGAACATTTCAGCGCCTGAGCTCCGGCCAACGGATCGTTGGCCCGGGGGATGATGCTGCAGGACTGGCAATCGCGGACTCGCTAAGGTTGACTACGCGATTGGCACAAGTAGCGATTCGTAATGCAAATGATGGCGTCTCAGCCGTGTCGATAGCAGACGGCGCCATGGCCGAGATTCAATCGATACTGCAAAGGCAATCAGAACTTGCGCAGCAAGCTGCCAACGGCCTCTATACCGCGGCGCAGCGCTCGGTTCTGGCGAGCGAATTCACCACACTTGCTTCCGAGGTCGAGAGAATCGCTGTCACAGCAGAATTCAATGGTGTTGCTCTGCTATCCGGAGCATCCTCTATGACACTGCAGATAGGGTTCGACAGCCTGTCGACATCCCAGCTCACCATTCAAAACGTGCAGGCTACTCTGCAAGCACTGAACCTAGCTGCAGCTGGGACCTCTGCTCTGACCTATTCGCTCTCAGGCGCAACAGTTACAGAGTCTCAGTCAGCAGCTCGCAACGCCCTCACCGCAACTCTAGCGGCCCTAGACAGCTTGAGTGCAAAACGAGGAACACTCGGAACTGCCGAGAGTCGTTTGAGCGCACAGCTGGCAACCTTAGCAGTTAAGCGTGAGAACTACATAGCAGCCGAGTCGCGTATCAGGGATGCCGATGTTGCCGAGGAAGCTGCCAATCTTACCCGCTTTATGATCTTGCAGCAGGCCGGCATATCAATCCTGGCTCAGGCTAATCAATCGCAGCGGGTGGCGCTGTCTCTGTTACAGTAGGCGCACAAGGTATTGAAGGGTCAGCAGTGGCCCAGGGGATTTACGGCTGAAGCGGCACTGACAGAGGTGCAGACTAAAAGGGCGCGGAGACGTGCCGTCGACTCGACTAAAGCTTTTAGAAGTCTACGGCACGTTTTAGTACCGTTTTAGTCAAAGACACAGTCAGCGCCGCTTGCAGCCAGACGCAGCGGAGAAGCTTTGTGTTAAGCGCTCTTAGTTGTCGAAACAAACTTTGGCTCGCGACCTTCGATCAAGCGCACGATGTTTTCGTAGTGCCGGAAGACGATGATCAGAGATATGGCAACCAGAGAAAAGCTCACGATATCCGGCTGATTGGTTACTAGGCTATAGATCGGCGCTGAGAGGGTTGCTACCAAGCTTGCTAAGGAAACCAATCGCGTGGAAGCAAAAAGGATTGCAAACAACACGATACTGGTCACAGCTGCTCCCGGAACGAGCGCAATCAACACTCCGAGGCCGGTCGCCACGCCCTTTCCTCCACGTAATACTGGCGGCAGTGAGAAACAGTGGCCGCAAATCACCGCAAATGCTACAGCGGCCGGATACCATGCTACCGGAGATACCAAACCGGCAAGATAAACACCGATTGCCCCCTTCGCGAGATCTAGCAGTAAAGTTAACAGCCCGACTTTCTTTCCGAGAGTTCTTGCAACATTTGTTGCTCCAACGTTACCGCTTCCTTGCTTGGTAATGTCGACGCCGTGCAATCGCGCCAAAAGGTATCCGGAGGGAAAACTTCCCAGAAGGTAAAACGGAACTAATGCAAGCAATAGAGCCAGCCAGAACATCTCACTACCCACGCATCCGACGAATCGCTCTAGCTCGATCAGCAGCTCCAAAGATGAAAGATCCTGCAACGAGCACATCAGCCCCAGCCGCTCGGCATTGAGCTGCAGTTTCTTCGTTAATCCCTCCATCAACCTCGATCAAAGACTTTTTTGCTCCTGCATGCGTATCGATCCGCGCTCTCAATTGGCGGATCTTCCCGAGCGAGCTGGGAATAAACGGTTGCCCGCCCCACCCAGGATTTACTGTCATGATTAAGACCAGGTCACAGATATCAAGAACATCGTAGATCGCCTCCACAGGGGTCCCTGGATTAATAGCAACTCCGTTTGCCATGCCCATCGAGGTTATTTCGGTGAGTGAGCGATGCAGGTGCGGGCATGTCTCTTGGTGGACGATCAACCTGTCAGCTCCAGCCTTCTTGAAGGCCTCAAAATGGCGCTCAGGTTCGACTACCATAAGGTGCACGTCTAAAGTATTTTTGCATCTAACCCTCAGGGTCTTCACGATATTGTCGCCAAAGGTTATCGGCGGAACAAAGGAACCGTCCATGATGTCGACGTGCAACCAATCGGCGCCACCTGCCACCACTGAATCAATTTCAGAGCCTAGATTCGTTAACTGTGCTGATAAAATAGAAGGGGCAATGATCGTCATATTTGTACTTGGATGGAGATACTCACCGTCTCCCAAGGTATATTAACGTACTTCTACAACCAGTAACACTGACTAAAAAGTAGGACTGTCAGGGCGTTAACCTGGTCAAACCAGGACCATTTCATTAGATAGCTTACAGCTAGTTTCGAATGTGGACCTGAATGGACCTGAAAAGCTGCCAGCTCGGGGATTTTCCGCTTTACCTGCATGAGAGCTGTCACGTGATTTTCTTGTCAAAACAACACATTCGAACCTATTACCACCTATAGCCAACTAATAACTATGCCAAATAACCTTGGGCTTTATGATACTTCAATAAGTTAGAGCCCCGTTTCGAGCATCTGTGCTCGAGCAAATCTGGAATAAAGCACTAAAGTATAATCTCTTTTTCGACGATTAACCCTATGAAAGTGATAAACTAGTATGAGCTGTCAGCAATCGCCGCGGCGCTTCTGCCCTACGGGGGAGTTTGCGCTCGACAAGAGACATTAACGGTTTGCTCAAGGGGTAACCAAGGAAAACACTATGAAACTTCGTATGCGCTGCCTGTCTCTCGTGACTGTTGCGATAGCCTGTAGCTCCGCTCAAATTGCTCTAGCTGATGTGGGAATAACGTTGGCCTTGCCAGACTTTAATGAAGGAGAGCAATCGGTAGTGGTTACAGATGGCAGCGCCACGTTGCATAAAGGTGGAGTTCGATTAACCGATGCGATAGGTGCCACCGTTGGCGCTGCATACCACAAACAACCCGTTACCATGTCAGCGCACCGATCTTTTAGTTCTTACTTCTCATTTCGCATGAGCAATCCACGCTGCCCAGCCGGGCAAGAGGGCGGCGCCGACGGGCTAGCGTTTGTCATCCAGCCCGATCTAAACGCCAAGGGTAAATCTGGCGGAGGTCTGGGATTCGAGGGGATACCGTCCTCTGTAGCGATAGAATTTGACTCTTTCTTCAACGAAGGCCACAAAGACCCGAAAAAGCACCACATAGGTATAAACACCAACGGAGTCGTAGAGTCTCTCCACACCGCTGAAGTCCCATTCATTCTAAACAATGGTCAGATATACCACGCGTGGATCGATTATGATGGCAAGGACGACTCCCTGCAGGTTCGTCTGGCTACAAGTAACAATCGCCCAGCGGACCCTACACTCTCGTACAAAGTTGACCTAGAGAAAACTTTGCGAACGGAGCAATACGTTGGATTTACGGCGTCTACCGGTAGCTGCAGCGAGCAGCATGAGCTCTTGGCGATGTACTTTAATGTCGACTACCTACCCGGAGGGATCGACACCAGCCTGGATAACTACTCAACAGAATAAAGAAAGATTGTAGCTACTAACCAGCTTTTCTGATTATGGTTTGAGCTTTATCCACCAATAGAGCCACTCAGTTGAGTGTTCTTTCTTGCCATCCCCTGATCCAGGATACCCTCTATTTAGTGAGCAGTTAATTTTGCCACCCCGCTTTACTCCGCAAAAACGCCCCTTAATAGGGGCTAAAGACACCGTTGCGGAATTTGCTGAGTTGTTGCGAAAGATTAATCTTCCCAGCTCAACCAACGATCGACGTGGCTATCCTGGTGGCTGCTGTTCAGCTGCTACTAGCGTTTCGGCGAGAACCTTAAACGGGTCGCGTCTCTCTCCACGACCCAGATCCTCCTTCAGATTTTTTATTCTTTTCAAAAATTCCGGCCACGACTCACCTACTGAGGCAAAAAGCCTTTCAAATAGGGGCAAATCAGTCATATAAATTGTCGATTGAAGAAGCTCAGCATTATTAAGAGCGCGTAAAGCATGCGAGCTAGGATAGCGAGCTCTAAATGGCCTCGTAGCTTTATCGAACACCCCCTGTCTCTGCTCTATCTTCTGCTCCGTAGTGATGTCTTGTCGCTCATAGAGATGACTCAGCTCCCTGAATGCATCAGTGACACATACAGCAAACTCCATCGACAGTTGATGCTCGCGCTCCGCATTCAGACGAAGCTGCTGCCGATTGACTAGCTGAAGTTCGGTTGGCTCATTCGCCTCCGATATAGCCTTAAAAAAATCAACAGTAGCGCGCGATCCAACGAAGTTAGCAAGGCTTTCATTAAACGGCACATGATCAGGAATCCAGACAGTAGAGTGAACACTCTCATGAAGCACAGTGTTCACTATTCGCACAACAGAACTCTTGAGTGTCGTAGACAAAAAAGGATCATTAAACCACCCGAGCGTACTAAAGGCATCGGTGCTCCTGACACTTGACTCGTATCCCCTCTCCTCCAACTCTTGCGCCTGTCTGTCCGCTGCAGCTCGATCGAAGAAGCCCTTATACGGTACAGTTCCTACTATTGGGAACCACCAAGTGTGAAGTGCAAAAGCATCTCTTCGAGATGCCATCACCACCCACGCCAGAGTATCTTTGCCGATGTCGGCGTAGTGCGTGTAGGATCCACCCGGATCAAGACCGATTGTGATTGCGAATCGACGCGCATCCAATACCAGTGCCAACTTAGCAGCATCTTCTCGATTTGTTGCTGGGTCGCTGATAACCTCCTCAATCGGCTTCCTTGCTAGCAAAATTTTACTCTGCTCATAGGCCGCTCTCATCACATATCCTGGAGAGCACCCAGCCAGTGAAGTGGCAGCAACCAGCACTACCGCACCTACGTGGAGGCGCAATACGCAGATGGTCTTTATCAGCGATCGCGCGGATATCATGTGCAACCTTAATCCCCTAGACAATAGACCGCACAACCAAGATAGCTATAGCTGTCAGTCCACCAGCCACCAAATCATCAGCCATAATCCCCAACGCCCCTGGTAGTGTTTCAGCCAGCCCCACCGGACCCAACTTCGAGGCATCCAGAAATCTAAACAAACCAAAGGCGCAGATGATATACCCCCACTCACCTGGACGAACGGGGGCAAGAGCTAGGAACAGACCTGCCCACTCGTCGATGACCACCCATTTCGGGTCCTGGTGCAGCGATGAAGCCCCTACACCTAACTCAATCGATATAACTCCAAGCACGGCGAGCACTATAGTCAGCACCGCTCCGCCCCCCGCACTCTGAGCAGAACCAGTATTGAGTACCCACCAAACTACTAAAGCCGCTAGGCTACCGCATGTCCCGGGGGCTACCTTCGAATATCCGCTACCGAGACCACTAGCAATGCATACGGCACCAAGGCGCAACAGGTCCACCAAACTCATCTATTACCTACCTCTCTGCAAATTTAAAACCGCTCGTGGCGCACTACGAGCCCCGATTCTCTGTATTGTATTCGACTAAGAATAGTGGGCCTACCTGTTTTCCTTCTATCTCGTCAAGTGTATTCTGCTGGTCGGTTTTTTTTATTTTCAACACTTGTTTGTTGACGTTGGGATCGTCCCTTTGCTATAAGCCACTTAAAGTAAATGTGAAGAGCAAGAGCTAGCGTCTTTCAAACAACACAGCCCCTACAGCGTAACGCCTACAGTGTAACCCCTACAATGTAGTCACTACAATGTAGTTACTACGGTGTAGCCCCTGCAGTAGACCATTAAAGTATGAGCAACCCTTTCAACGAAGACGATACAGTTAACGAAATCTCAGAGCTCTCCCCTCTTTTCCAAGGCGCAAGTCCCTCCGAGCACGACCTAGCATCAGCTGTCCCAGCTAGTCCTGCAAATGGCGCCCCCACCTCCCGGCGCATTGAGGACCGTAGTAGCGTCATCACTGCCCGAGGCACTTCTGAGGGACTAGTGCTGCGCGTAGACGGCCGCGTCGATTCAGAGGACCTGCTTGCTGCAGTGCGCGACTTCTTAAACTCGCGCCGGTCGTTTCTTTCAGGAAATGACGTTGCGTTTGAGTGGATCGGCAAGCGACCGGACGAAATAGTGGTTCAGAATGTTACGGCTGTGCTTAGTAATGAGTTCTCTGTAACCGTTAGAGCATCAAAGCAAAAGAATGTTACGGTACCAAAAGGGCCGGCAGTAGAGGTAGCGACCCAGCCAGAGGTTCGGCCGGCAAAAGATTCAGTATTTTCGGTTGTAGGCGGAGGACGAGCAGCTACCCCTACAAGCAAAGCAACCTCAATGCCTGAGAAGGGAGTCAGCCTTTTTGACGGCCTAGACCCGTACGATTCACGTAGCGGCTCAAGCAACCCGATGACATGGGATGAGCCGGATGCTCGAATTGTTTACGGCACCCTTCGTTCAGGCCAGAAAATAGAGACTGAACACTCGATAGTCGTCTTTGGTGATGTTAATTCAGGGGCGGAAGTCATCGCCGGAGGCGATGTCGTGATCCTTGGAACCCTCAGGGGTATCGCCCATGCCGGCGCCTACGACGAAAGTGGTGGTGGCCGAGTGATATTTAGTCTGAATCTGCGTCCTACGCAGCTGCGGATCGGTCTGGTGATCTCTCGTGGCTCAGGAGCAGAGGATGCTGAAAGCACCCCACGAGGAGGACTACCTGAGGTTGCCCGTGTTGATGGCAATATGATCGTTGTTGAACCTTACCAATCTCGAACTGTTTGGGTACGTAGAAGGGAGTAATCGATGAATAGTAAAAGTATCGGCACTGGCGGAAAAAAAGATGTCGGCGAGGCGATCGTTATCACCTCAGGCAAGGGCGGGGTCGGCAAGACCACAACAACCGCGAGCCTGGGGGCCGCCCTGGCGCTTCGTGGACAGCGAGTGCTGGTGATCGATGCAGATATCGGCCTGCGCAACCTCGATGTAATCCTAGGGCTTGAGAACCGCATTGTCTTCAACATCGTGGACGTCGCCAAGAAGATCTGCAAACCATCGCAGGCAATCATAAAATCCAAGAAATCCAATAACCTGTACCTACTTCCTGCGTCTCAAACAGACGACAAGGACGTGATTGATGAGGCTGAGGTTCGCTTTGTGCTTGAGCAGTTTAAGCGCGAATTCCACTACATATTGATCGACTCGCCCGCCGGAATCGAGCAAGGATTCCGTAACGCGTGTGCCGGTGCTGACTCGGCTATCGTTGTCACTACTCCAGAAGTCTCGGCTATTAGAGACGCAGACAGGGTGGTAGGGCTACTGTCATCTAAGGGAATCGAGGCGCGCTTGATCATAAACCGCATCGACTTTGAGATGGTGCGTCGCGGTGACATGCTTTCAGTGAAGGACGTTCAAGATATTCTGGGCATCGAGATATTGGGTGTTATCGAGCGAGATGAACAGATTATCGTAGCCGCCAACTGCGGAGAGCCTGTTACATACAACCCTAAATCAAAAGCTGGTCAGGCCTTCAACCGCATTGCAGGGCGGGTCTGCGGAGAGCAGATTCCCATACCTGCATTTGATGGTGGTTCCATATGGAACCGACTGACCCGCAGATTGGGGGTCAGTCAGTAGATCTTTTTGTATGTACGGATGGTCGCAATCTGGGTAGAGTCAAACGGTAGTAACTAAAAAACTGAGACGGGAGTGAAGATAGTGTTAAGCGCGCTCAAAAAATTGTTCTTGGGTGGCAACAACGAAAGCAAGGATGTTGCCAAAAGCAGACTACATTTCGTACTCGTTCAAGATCGAACGGGGTTAACTAACGATGAAATGGCCGGCTTCCGCGAGGAGATGGTGAAGGTCATCGAGAAATACTTTGTCATCGACAAAGAGGGCTTTGACATCAAGTACCATCGCCTAGCAGACACTACGACGTTGCTGATCAACTCACCTGTGATCGTCCGCAGAGCAGGCTCCATTAATCGCCAACCTGCAAACACGGTAACGGAAGGCCCATCAGCTGAAGCTCCTATCGCATCAAACGTCTAGGAGCTTTTCGGGGTGCTGCAACACCCTACCTTTTCGTTTTGCTTGGTGCGAAGTACACTGCCGTGGAATAATGGTCAAATGCACAGACCTAAGGGAATTTACCTAAGGCTGACTTTGCATTAGTTTACAACCCGCTTGCCGCTTGTGTGCTTATGTTGAAACAATTCAATCGCTTTCTCCTGCTTGCTATTATCGTCGCAGCAGCTCTGTACATCACGCTGACCAATTCAGACTCGGCCACTCTCAAGCTCGGGCCGAGACTAACACTATCAACCTATGCAGGGGTGATCTACATCGGGATATTCGCTGCAGGATGTATCGCGGCCTCACTCGTAGCCCTCTTCTTTGGTCTAAAGAGCTACCTGAGAGAACGCCGTCTATTATCCTTGGAGCGCAATCGACAGAATTTCTTTAAGAGTCAGGAAAAAGCCCGTGGCTTGATGGCCGCCGGAGATTGGGGCGCAGCCCGCTCGCTGTGGGAGGATGTAATCAACCGAGACCCAGAAAACATAGTAGCAAAAGTAGAGCTATCGAAGTGCGTAGAGGAACTTGGCGATGTGCGAGAGTCGCTGCGCGTGCTCGATTCAACTCGCGCTAGTAGCCGTGCCAGCATCGAGGTACTCTTCCGCGCCGCACAACTAAATCAGCGTCTAGGAAATAACACCGCTGCACGTGACAACCTGGCGCTAATCCTGGCAATGGGGCCATCTCATAAAGCTCTTGAACTTGCCCGCGACACCAGTGAAGCTCTCGGGCAATTTGACGCAGCTCTACAATTTCAGCAGGAGCTTGAGACCATCGGATACACATCCGAGCAGGATAAGCCGATCAGGGCGCGGCTGGCCTTCAAACAGATACCACACGACTCAGCGACCAGCGAAATTCGTCGCAATGCCCTTCTGGCGTTTATAAAGCGCCACCCTGAATTCTCACCTGCACTTGAAAGCCTTGCAGATATAGAACGTTCCAAAGGAAATATAGATGCCTGCGCTGAGTACCTAGTCAAAGCTGCTCGCAGTTCGGGTGGCGATATCTCCAGGTGGCGTCGAGTCGTTGATCTATGGCGCGAATCAGGAGCTGGCGACCAGCGGCAACGTGCCGATCGGGCTGTCGCTGCAGCACGTAGCGCCACAAAGGACACCAAGGGTAAGGATCGCCTGGAAGCCGAGCTACTAATGATTGAAACTCTCTTGGCGTTCAACCACTTTCAGGATGCAGAGCGCGCTCTGGAAGGCTTTGCTGGTCTGGCACAGAGGGAGAACGCCGAACTAACAACTGAGATTTCACAACGTTTAACAACTCTAAAGGGGTACTGCCTGGCTCAAACAGGTAACGTGCACTCAACGGGACCACTTTGGCAACAACTAGCGCTACCTGGGAGCTCACCAGCCAACAACAGGAGCGACAAAGCCCAAGCAGCTCGCATAGAGCCGTCGCCGGTCCTATCGACGCCCTAAATGGCCTAACTTCTGAAGGTACTCATGTCCAAAATCACTGACACCAAGCCTACTCTGCTGTGTATTCTTGATGGCTTCGGCCTCAATCCAAATCCAGTTGGCAATGCTGTTGCGTTGGCAAATAAGCCGGTCATCGACCGTCTTTTTGCTCAATGTCCGCATGCAACCCTGACCACCTTTGGCGAGCGGGTCGGTCTCCCCGCAGGCCAGATGGGAAACTCTGAGGTAGGACACCTTAATATCGGTGCCGGAAGAGAGGTGGAGCAGTGGCTTTTACGTATCAGCCGCGCATTAGCTGGATCGTTCATGCGTGAATCACAGACCTACTCTAAATTCATCCAGGCCAGTCAGAGCTCACCCACCGTCCACGTGGTTGGACTTTTAAGCACCGGAGGTGTTCATTCGCATAGCGAGCACCTTTCACTCCTGCTCCCCTTACTTACTAAAGACCTGCCGAATTCAGATATTGCTCTGCACCTGATCAGCGACGGGAGAGACGTAGCACCATCTGCTTTTCAACACGATCTTAAACAGCTTGAGAGCACGATTAGCTCCATGCCGAAGTGCTCAATAAGATCTGTGTGTGGACGCTTTTATGCTATGGACCGCGATAAGCGCTGGGAGCGAGTTCAAGCCGCATACAATTCGATCGCCTGTGCAATCGGCAAGCCACTGCCTAACCCTGGGGAATACGTGCAAGAGAGCTACTCCAAGGGCATTACCGATGAGTTCCTAGAACCTGCCGTTGCCAACTCAAATCCGTCCTGCGCCGATGATGCCTTCGTGTTCTTTAATTTTAGAGAAGATCGCATGCGAGAAATCGTCTCGGCTCTCTGCGCACCAACTTTCAAAGAATTTGAACGGCCCGCGCCTATTCCCCAAGCAAATCGCGTCTTATGCTTTACCCAGTACGACCGAAATCTTGGGCTTCCGTTTCTATTTGAGCAGCACGAGATACGCAACCACCTAGGTGAAGTTGTAGCGCAGCACGGCCTACAGCAGCTCCGTGTTGCTGAAACGGAGAAATACCCCCACGTTACTTACTTTCTGAACGGCGGAATCGAAAAGGCATATTCAGGTGAGGACCGTCAACTTGTGCCTTCCCCGCGAGATGTGAAGACTTACGATCTCAAACCTGAAATGAGTGCATACGGGGTGTCTGAGCTCGTAGTACAGGGTTTACGCTCTGGGAAGTATCAACTCGTCGTAGTTAACTTTGCTAACTGTGACATGGTTGGTCATACCGGCGTTGTAGATGCCGGCATTAAAGCGGTGGAAACTGTAGACCGCTGTCTTGGCGAGGTGCTATCGGCGCTGCGAGATGCAGGTGGCCAGGCTCTTATCATCGCCGATCACGGAAACGCCGAACAGATGATCAACTACCAAGATGGGACGCCGCATACCGCTCACACAACTTTCCCTGTGCCTGTAATCCTAGTCGACTATCCCGATGCTGTCTCGTTACGTAGCGATGGAGCGCTGTGCGATGTGGCACCAACTGTTCTACAGATGCTTAACCTCCCACAGCCCAAGGATATGACCGGGGTTTCTCTTATCTTGAAAAAATAAACCAACGACTGCTCAAAAAAAGCAGCTTTAAATTGCGTAGCCGCGCTTACATGCGTGACCTTAGTGCAGAGGCATTTTGATAGGCGGACTAAGGCCACGCGGATGGCACGTTTTGTGCTGCGTGATCAAATTAAGGAAGTAAGCAGTGCAGGTTTCTCAGCAAACACAAAGTGAAAGCGCTTCTAACTGGATGGAGGCGCTCGGTAATAACGCAGCGGAGGCGCAATGGAAGCGGTCCAAGGCATCAATAAGATACTGTCTAACCTCTCGATTTCGGGGCTTACCAAGGCTACTACAAGTACCACCGGAGCCTCGGATGAGTTTAGTTCTACCCTCAAGGCATTTCTTGCCCCCGACAAATCCAATAAAGTCAGCGAGGAGGAGGTTTTTGCCGCTCTAGTTCAAGAGCGCATCAAAAAAACCAAGGGAGACTCCGCACTCTCTGAATTTAAGACTATCTTTGAATCCACGAAAAAGAGGCTTCAGAGACCTGATGGTTACGTTCCAATCGAGGACGCTGCCAAACAGGCGCTGAAGGAATTTAGGGATAGTAACAAGATCTCCAAGGAGGAGGCTGACTCGATCTATTCGCAGGCTTTTGCCGGCGCTCAACTCGATCAGAACAAGGACGCTTTGTACGATAATCGTGGTGGAGCAAATGATCCAACTATCGCTGTTGCAGACATGGAGCAGGCTCTGTTGCTCAGCGGGACACTGCTAGGCAAATTCGATTCGGGCTCAGAGAAAGCAGCCACTCGGTCACTCGATGAGCCAAGTCATTCTGCAGCTTTAGGCGGTACGGGAGCCACCGGCTCCGAATCAGCTAGCGGTGGATTCCTGTTTAAACCAAACTCTGAGAGCGATGGCAAATTAGTGGTACTTCTACCTCCACGGCTCGCTGGCCTGGTAAAAGGGGTCGCCCTTGTCGGTCCTAACGGTGAGATTATCGAGACGGCTCGGTACACTGGTAATGGCAACGGCGGACGCGACCATTACCGTTTCTCACGAGCAGGAGGGCAGTATCCAGACGGCTTAACTGTACAAGCTACCTTGGCAACTGGAGAGTTGGTGCGTTACGTCATAAGGGAAACATCGGCCCGCACTGAAAACATTCAGCCGCAAACTTCTAGTAGCGCGACCGGTTCCGATAGTTCTGGAAGCAATGAGACAGACAATCGCTCTCTGTAGACAAACGCGGTTTGCGCAAAATCGCGGCTATTTCAAGAGATTCCGGTTAAGCATCTCCAGGTTTCTGCCGAATTCCTTCTGTGAGTTAACAGGAGGGCTCATCCCATGGGAGTAATTCTCGGGGTTATAGGGGTGTTGGGAAGCGTGTTGGTTGGTTTCATCGGACCCGGCGGTCCGGTTGAAGTTCTCTTCCAACCGTACGAGTTCCTCGTTATCGCCGGAGGTATCGGCTTTACCATCTTGATTTCTTCTCCTGGTGTCGTGCTCAAGGCGATCGTTCCCGGAGTACTCGGCGCAATCAAGGGAAGCGGAGTTAATAAATCTCTATATCGTGACATTCTCGGTCTGATGGCGTGTATATTCGATACGATGCGTCGAGAGGGCGTGCTTGGAATCGAGGGTGATATATCAAATCCTCATCAAAGTGCTCGCTTTAACCGTTACCCACTTGCCTCTCATAACCATCACTTGATGGAAACTCTGTGCGGCGCTCTAAGGCTGTTTGTAGACGGCGTTGTGAATGCCTTTGAGCTTGATCGCCTTCTAGACTCAGAGATTGAAACTCATCACGAGGAGGGACTACTGGCCCCTACTGCGGTTAAAACCATGGCCGATTCATTTCCAGCGATGGGTATCGTGGCGGCAGTTCTTGGAATCATCATCACCATGCAATTCCTCGATGGACCACCAACTGAGATCGGTCACCACGTGGCCGCCGCTCTTGTAGGAACCATGTTAGGAATCTTTCTTTCTTATGGTCTGATCGGTCCGATTGGCACCAAGATGGAGCACAACGTGCGCGAGGTTACTGGCATTCTAAAGTGCGTTAAAGCTGGCCTTGTGTCCTTCGCTGGAGGCGCTCCTCCTGCGGTTGCACTTGAGTTTGCACGTAAGACTATCCCTAGCGCTTTCAGGCCAACCTCAGAAGAGCTTGAGGAGATTCTGAAAGAGGCTAAGAAGAAGTAGAGCTCTCGCGTATGGCGGATAGCAAGGACGACAACAAACCAACGATCATCGTAAAGAAGGGGGGGCACGGTGGCCACCACGGTGGAGCTTGGAAGATCGCCTACGCCGATTTTACTACCGCTATGATGTGTTTCTTCCTCTGTATGTGGCTGATTAATACAGCATCGATTACCACTCGTCAGGCGATCGCCTCATACTTTCGCAAACCATCGATCTTCCAAGAAGGCACAGGTCAACCGCTTCTTCTTGGTGGACAGGGAATTCTTGACGATGCAGTGCGACCACTGAAAAACAAAGATCCGCGAAGGATCAATAAAATGGTCGAAGATGAAAAGACCTTCGGTGAGATGGATAAAAATCTCGACAAATTGTACCAACAGGACGGTCGTCTTGAGCCGATAAAAGATAGGGGACCCACAGAGGTTACCGGCCTTAATTCAGATAAAAAGAAAGTTGAGGAATCCCGCAAGGAGATTCGCGTGCGCATACTTTCAGAGCGAATCAAGGGAGATATCGAGCGCCTTCTAAACTCGCTGCCACCTGCTGCCAGGCTACCGGGCTCTGTAGAGATGAGACAGGACCCAGACGGCCTCAGTATCGACATAATGGACACCGATAAATTCTCTATGTTTGATAGTGGCAGCTCGCGCATCCGACCCGATGCTGAGCCCGCCTTCAAGGCAGTGACCGACATCATTAAAAAATACCCCAATTTCCTCGAAATTTACGGCCATACCGATGCGCAACCATTTCCCTCACATACCGGAGGCTACACCAACTGGGAGCTCTCTGCTGACCGTGCCAACACTGCGCGAAGACTGATCCAGAGCTCAGGCTACTCAAGCGATCGAATTGTCAGCGTCACTGGTAAGGCAGCCAGCGAGCTAAGAAAACCAGATGCACCACTGGATCCATCAAATCGTCGAATAACACTGAAGCTGCGCTTCCAAACAGCGACTAATTTCCTAGATACTAAGAAAAAAGAAGAATACAACGATCCACTCAGAGATCTACTTGAGGAGGAGGCTTTAAAAAATGCCCAAACCGCTCTACCGGAAGAGACTCCGACAGCTGAACCAACTATCAGCGGTGGTGTGTACCCACCGCCGCCCGCCGAGCCCACTCCATCGACTCTAAGCACAGCACCAAAGGTACAGTTGCCGGACGGACCCGCTAACACTAAAAATCCTGATTTTATGCCCAAGGACAAGATATTTGAGGACAATCCTGTCCTTGGACCACGTGATTTATAGGAACGGGGTCTGCCCCTAGCAGAACGGCCTAACTCAGTATAGGCTTGGGTCATGGCATTTTTAGTATCGATCTCCAGCCTCTATCTGGCTTTAGCTGTGGCCTGTGGCGCCTTCGGCGCGCATGGGCTGAGACACTCGTTGTCAGCCACAGATCTGGCAATCTGGGATAAAGCAGTTCTGTACCAGATGATACACTCACTTGCGGCACTCATTCTTGCCATTTGCCAAAACTCAGTACTGGAACCCCGCAGAGTGCGGCTCATCGTTTCATTACTTCTGCTCTCGACTCTCATTTTTTCAGGAAGCCTCTACCTGCTAGTGCTTCTTCAGTTACGCTGGTTAGGCGCTATCACACCGATCGGTGGAGCCGGCTTTATCGTTGCCTGGCTAATCACGGCATTGTCGGCTAAAACACGCTGCCTAAATTCAGCAGCTCAATCCGTAGAGGGGAAGACAGAGTAGACCCGGAGCGACTGATTCTTTAAAAATCACTCGCCTAGCCCGCATATTTCATGAAACTGCGTCGCGAGAGCGCCGAGAATGGTGATTTTTCGGGCCCGAAGGGCGAATTCAAAAATCGATTTTCGGGGCTTAAATCGTATCGCGATACATTCCGGTCCGAAAATCATTTTTGAGCCGAAAAAGCGCCGTTATCGTCGCTCGCAGTAGCAGGCTTCAT
>JBKCMS010000142.1:0-39746 GCA_046300175.1 Pseudomonadota bacterium
GCTTATGTTACAGGCTAGGGGCGTTCGGCTCGCGTGGGCCAAGGGAGACTTTAGTCTCCCATTTCCACCCGGTCTATTCCCCCCCTGCCCGCCAAGGCTGGCTAATCTCATGCCGTCCTTCCTCAAACGCGCGATAGCAGGGACGTATTAGACTCTCTGCTATAGGTAGAGCTTTAAACGGGGTCCGACCCGTAACGGCAGAGCCATGACTAAATGGCGATCATCAACGGTTTTTTGCTTGGTTTGAGCAGGAACCTATCATCTTGGTTATGCCCAGCTAATCCTAAACTTCACGCGCTACTCAAAAACTAGCTAGCTGGATTCAGGATGAACGCCAGTCCCTTGGGTCGCTGCTGCTAGTAACCCCGTACCGGTGTTGTACGACTTTATAGTTGGCGATAAAGACTATACGCAAAATGGAGAGTGGAGGCATCCGCCTTTAATAACAAAAGAGGCGATGCAGCGCTGCTGCTAGTAACCCCGTACCGGTGTTGTACTAATCCTAAACTTCACGCGCTACTCAAAAACTAGCTAGCTGGATTCAGGATGAACGCCAGTCCCTTGGGGCGCTGCTGCTAGTAACCCCGTACCGGTGTTGTATACCGGTGTTGTACGTTATAGTTGGCGATAAAGACTATACGCAAAATGGAGAGTGGAGGCATCCGCCTTTAATAACAAAAGAGGCGATGCAGAGAGCTCTCGAAGATAGTGGTTATCAGTGGACTACAATGGAGGTAAAGGAGGAAGAGCGAGAGTTTCCAAGTAAATTGTGGCTCAAAGAGTGGGTTAAGACAATGATTAGGCCGTTTATGAATAGGATAGATCCACCTGCCGAAAAGGAGGAGTTCGCGAGAGCATGGATCGATCTTTACCTAAATCAGACCAACCAAGATGGTAGAAGCGCGGTAAAGCTGTGGGATCGAAACCTTCTAGTTGTGGCGCGCAAGAGTAGTGAGTTGGCAGATTCACTAAGTCAACCCACCACTGAGCAAGCTTATGAAGTCTAAGTGGTACGTTTACTTATTGGATCTGCCCCTGGATTTGCTCTACACGGTGGGGACGCTGCGCCGGGGTGGGGGATGTCGAATTTTTGCCTGGGCTTGATTTCTTTCGCGTTTCCCGGTTTACTGCTACCTGTTAATTCCACTCGCTTTTGGTGAGGTGCCCGAGTGGCTAAAGGGGGCAGACTGTAAATCTGCTGGCTCCGGCCTACGGTGGTTCGAATCCACTCCTCACCAATTCCTTTTTCTCGTTTGTGTGGTATCGTTCCGTTCCAGTACGGTCGTAGCTCAACTGGTAGAGCAGCGGATTCCAAATCCGCAGGTTGGGGGTTCGATTCCCTCCGACCGTGCCACCTTCGCCTTGCCAACCTTCAGAAAAGCGCAGTAGTAGTCGGCTCATGAACTCATCGTCTGAATCAACAATATTGATTGATCGCTCAGCGGAGTCGCGTGCACGATCGCCTCTCTGGATGGTGAGCCAGGAGCCGCTTCTAAACGACCTGGTGTCGTATCTTGGGAGACTGAAAGAGGCCCTTCAATCTACCCCAAATGCCAGGTGCGACATGAAATTCTCACGTAGTCACCTGCGTGATTGTCGTGCCGCATTTGACCGTATGATTCGACGGGGTGAAGAGGGGCTTCACCGCTTGAGTGACCTGTTCTGCCGGTCGTTTCTTCACGCCTACCAGATGCAGAGTGTGGTGATCGGCGAAGTGCCGACCACAGGCGAGCGCTTTACCCTCAGTCAGCCGCTCTCACTCTCTGATCTCTATTCGACCATGGACCTGGATCTTGGAACTCGGCAGCTGCGTAAGCTCAAGTATTTTGATGGTCAGAGTTGGGTGCTTCCAAATCTTGTGGCGAACGTAGTTGAGTACCAGCCGACTGAGGTCAATCCCACAGGCATTCATAAAATTATCAGTCGCATCAAGGCAGAAGAGGAGCTCTGGAATAAGGTAGTAGATGAGATATTTGGCTTAGACGCCTTGGTAAAAAGAGATAAAGAGCTTAAACACCTCAGTCACTACGTGAAAGATGTATTTGGATTGAAGATCGTTGTGGGCAGCGATCACGACGCGGATGTACTGCATCAGGTGCTGCAGCAGATGAGTTGGCGCGATAGCGAGCTAGAGACATCAGGTGTTCGTGCGCGTCCAAGTGCGCGCGCTCTCCAGTTTATTGAGACTAAGAATTACCTGACTGGTCACGATAAGGAGAGCGGCTGGGAAGCGATTAAATCGGTTGTTATGTGGAGCGATCGAGTGTTCGAGATACAGGTTCAGCCACTAGGTAATTTTTGGCGAGAACGAGAATACCTGACGCGCGAGAGTCACGCAGGGTTTAAGAATCGGCGCGAGCAGGTCCGTCAACAGATCGCCTCGCACATACCCTTATTTGGCTTTTATCAAGAGCTGCTAAAGTGGTTGTTTCAGAATCCTGACGAGCCAGCACCTGAGTTTCCAGGGGTGACGGTAGCCCTGGTCGAGTAGAGGGGCGAGCGTCATTGTGACGCCGCCAGGATCTAGAACTGGTCTCAAAAGTATCTTCTGCTGCGGTTGACGTTATGAGGGCAGCCACTTCGTCAAATCTCGCGAAAAAATCCTTGAGCGTATCTCAGTGGATCCACCTCCGGTTTTTTCACTCGTTCTCCTCGTCTCGCCTCTCGCCAACCTAGCTACGAAGCTACTTTTGAGACCAGTTCTAGATAAATCCTGAGCAGGTGATTTTTGAAAACGATCGCTCGCAGTAGCGAGGCTGGGGATTTTTGTTAAGCGTTCTTAGTGTTTAACCTAACCCGAATATTTCATGAAGCCTGCTACTGCGAGCGACGATAACGGCGCTTTTTCGGCTCAAAAATCGATTTTCGGACCGGAATGTATCGCGATACGATTCCGCCCCGAAAATATCAAAATCCTTTGTGCTTTTAACCAGCTGCTCCATTCTGCCCCACCTTAACTGCTCTTTTTAGGTTTAAAGTCGCAATATGTCGTGATCAGTAGCTTTAGTGCAGGCTAGGCTAATGGCACTACAGGGACGGTGGTACTTTCTGTGATTTTTAACTTCTGTAGCGGATCGAAATTGAATTTTTTGTCGTCTTCGATTACCGTCTCTCAGCGGGTGCAAACTAGAGGCTACTCTACAGAGATAAGTACGTGCACAGTTTTTGTTAATAGGTAACGAAGGCGCGCTAAAAAACAGAAATGTCGATGAAGCGGGCAACACAGTTAGGGGTCGTCATAGCGCATAATTGTGTCTTGCCAGAGTATCAGGGGCTTGGGTTCGGAAATGTTTACTCCCAATAAAGCTAAGTCAATAAGCGACCAGCTGGAATCGGCATGGAAGCGCGTACTGAATTTGGAAGAACAGGTTTTAAAGGGGAAGCCAGAGCCAGCGCCTGATGCTAAAAAAACCCCCAGATCATCCCAACCGCGTACAAAGAGTGGAACGCCAGAAGTAGCACTAGAAGCTGCAAACTCAGAGCTCGAGCTATTGTTGAGCGCAGCAACGACTCAAGATCAGCGCAGTAGGTATAGTCGCTCACCGGTCGGTCAGTCTGGTGCCAGTAGTTCGCAGCGTTCGCAAGGGCAGGGTCTTACAGCTGATAATCATACGCCTGAGCAAGAATGGCACAGCGACTTCCTGTTGGTCTTTCGGGAATCGGAGCCGATTCGCCCCAAGAAAGACCACTTTGAGTTAGCCAAAGAAGCAATTGAGCTGATCGGGTCAACGCGGCTTGGAAGAGTACAGCGCGCATTTAGCGAGGAGGCCAGTGTGGTTCTTCCACGCAAAATGGTTCAGTCCCTCGGTGCAAAGTTAATACCGGGACAGCTCAGAGATTTAGACGAGTACCCTTTGAACGGGATTTTGCTCTCACCGGATAGAATACCTAACGGATTAGTGCAGGCGCTGGGCCTTGTTGCTTGGAAACCTAGAACAACGCAATTGCAGGCGCTAACGCAAAAAAACGTGCCAGCCGTAATAGATGGGGTAAAGCTAGCGCTTGAATCTTTAAGGAGGATGAACCCCAAGAACTCACGAATCTGGATTATGAACCCCAACTTAGTTTCTTCCGAGCGCTACCCTCAGGCTGGTTCCATTCATTCAGCGGCTCAAGGTACGCTGATTTATTTTAGCGGCGACAGCGCTACGCAGCCACGGCCTGATGCAACCAAGCAAATTCAAAAGAGTCGCAAGGAACATTGGTTCCACAGGGAGATTCCTAGTCACTTTACCTCGGTTTATGCCTTGTATAGAGCAACGCTCAACAAAAGTGTGAGTTATAGAAAGGAAAGTGATGCTCTAAGTGCGTTGGCGCAATCAGCTTGGGATCTTAACCTTCGCTTGAGTAAAAATTGGCGGAAGGATGCGCACCCAGACCTCAAGCTTCAAATGAAGAATGAGCTAGGGATTCTAATTGTTCAAGCTACGACAATTCTTAAAGGCGTGAGGGATACAGCCAAAAGCGAGGCACTTTCGCGACTAGTCGATATCAACGTACAGCTCGATACAGAGCCTAGCGACCCCAACGCTGTAGTCAGAAATATCTTAACGCTACTTTCGAGGTTAGTGTCTGTGCGTACTCGAATCGACGAGAGAAGGTCGGATATCCCCAGTAAGAATAAGTGGAACACAGTAGATAGCGATAATATTAAAGCGTGCATTAGGGAACAGGAGCAGGCTTTCATAGACCTTCACACTTCCCTAAATAGAGCGCCGGAAATAGTTCAGCAGCACAGAGTATTTTTCGACCCCAAAACCAGTCTCACCCAGACAGAGTGTCGTAAACAAGCAGACGCTATTTTGAGATCTCTGAATATACACGAAGGGCGGCTTGCGGTAGTCACCGTTAGGCCCCTGCTTACTTTCGCCAGGGCGATGACCGGGGTGATGGCCGAGCTGAGGGGTGCAGTGGAAGATCGAAATCTGCCGGGCACTGAGCAGGCGGTAGTAAAGCTAGTGGTTATTTCAAAGCTTGAGCAGGCGAACGCATGTATAGAACGCCTGAAGAGGTTTACTATTCACGGTAATGTTGAGTTCAGCACGTTCGAAAAGGTGTGCTCCGAACTGCTTAATGTATTGAGCAAGAGGAATGTTTTTGTTAATCGACGGGTCGCTGATTATCAAGATCAGTACGAACCAATCCAGAGGCGTTTTAGCAATATGGCTAAACGATTTGGACAGCTGAGTGAGGAACCGAAAAACGCGGGCAAGCCCGCTGATAAATATCAGAAAATCAGAGATTTTCTAGATAAACCAGAGAACGATGTGGAGTCGATTGTGGCGCGGTTGGTGGGTATTGACCTAGCTTCGGGTGATTCAGATTTGGATCAAGGTTTTCCAGGCCAGAATCTTGAGAGAAAAGATTAGAGTCGGCAGGGGATATCCCAGGGAGTCTTTTGACTTGCACTCTCCAGCCCTCTAAGGCAGGATCTCCAGAGCATAGCCGATTTACTTAGCTGTTTAGCTATTTGTTCAGGAGTTAAATTTATGCGCGATATTTTTGTAGCTTCTCTGCTGTACCCTGTTATAGCCGTGGTTGTAGTTTTTTCTCTGTCGGCTCAGGCAGACCAAAAAGTTACCTTGAAGCGCAAGGCTGGGCTGTGGCAGGTTTCAGCATCTTCAGGGGGAAGCCCTGCGCCAACGACTATGAAGCAGTGCGCCGATGAAACTACCGATGCTCAGATGATGCAGCTATCCGACATTCAGTCAGAGAATTGTAAGATGAGCGATTTTGTGAAGACTGAGGCGGGATACGAATTTTCGTCTGAGTGCCAACTGGCCGATTCGAAGGTAGTCTCAAAGGGTGTTTTTTCAGGTGACTTCAACAGCTCATACTCCGGTGAGGTCGTGACAACGATGAATCCGCCCCTTCTCGGTCAAAGCGAGTCAAGGACCACTATGACGGCAAAGTGGCTTGGGGCATGTCCTAGTGGTATGAAGCCCGGAGATATGCAGATTGGAGACGGCGTGACGATTGACCTAGAGCAGGCCAAACAGGGTGCCAAAATGGCAGCTGAGATGATGAAAAACCCGGAGATGCTCAAGGCTATGAAAAACGCCATGGCTGGCGCTAAAGAGGCAGCCGGTGCATTAGAGGGGCTCGCAGCGGATGCAACGGTTGGCAAATAAGTAAGTGGCCGGAGGTCCCGGCACCCAAGCTCAACCTTTGCGGCTCTAATGCAACAAATCCGCGGTGGTTTGTATTTAAAGGCAACATCTCGTATACTTGAATAGGTTATTCAAGATTGGTACCATCGCGGGCGGGTACGTTCGATTCAAGTCAAGTATCCCTGAGTCAGTACTGCGGAGCCCCTGCGCCAAAAGCGCATGCTCTCCTTAAACCAGCACCGAAACTGTCTATAACAACACTAAAAGCATGAGCCAGGAAAACACTAGTACTGAAATCCTCGAAGACTTCACTAGTCAGGAATACAAGTACGGCTTTTACACCGATATCGAGGCGGAGTCGACGCCCCCAGGGCTCAATGAGGAGATAATAGCAACCATATCTCGTAAGAAGGGTGAGCCCCAGTGGATGCTAGATTGGCGACTCAAGGCTTACCAACGGTTTCTCAAGATGGATGAGCCGCACTGGGCCTTTGTTGAATACCCGCCGATAAACTACCAGGAGATCATTTATTACTCCGCACCAAAAAAAGCGCAGGGGCCTAAGAGCCTTGAGGAGGTCGACCCAGAGTTACTCAAGACCTATGAAAAGTTGGGAATTCCGTTGCACGAACAGAAGGCTCTCGCAGGGGTCGCCGTAGATGCGGTGTTTGACTCTGTCTCGGTCGTAACTACTTTCAAGAAGCAACTTGAAGAGGTAGGGGTGATCTTCTGCTCGATGTCGGAGGCTATTCAGCATCACCCGGAGCTGGTTCAGAAATACCTCGGTTCCGTTGTTCCGTACTCTGATAACTTCTTTGCGGCCCTCAATTCGGCAGTGTTTACCGATGGCTCGTTTTGTTACGTGCCCAAAGGAGTTAGGTGCCCACTTGAGCTCTCCACTTATTTCCGAATTAACGCCGCCAAAACTGGGCAGTTCGAGCGCACGCTAATTATTGCAGATGAGGGCAGCTATGTTAGTTACATGGAGGGTTGCACTGCTCCCATGCGAGATGAGAATCAACTGCACGCCGCCGTCGTTGAGTTGGTGGCTCTGGGCAACGCGCAAATAAAGTACTCGACCATTCAAAACTGGTATCCAGGAGACAAGGACGGTAAGGGCGGGATTTACAACTTTGTCACTAAACGCGGGTTGTGCGCAGGGGACAATTCTAAGATATCGTGGACTCAGGTGGAGACCGGTTCCTCAATTACATGGAAGTATCCGAGCTGCATACTAAAGGGTGATAACTCTGTTGGCGAGTTTTATTCGGTGGCAATCACCAACAATAAGCAGCAGGCGGATACTGGCACCAAGATGGTGCACATTGGCAAAAACACCAAGAGCACGATCGTATCCAAAGGGATCTCCGCAGGGCGAAGCCAGAATGCCTACCGCGGTCTGGTAAAGATGATGAAGAGCGCCGAGGGAGCGCGTAATTTCTCGCAGTGCGACTCGATGCTTATGGGAAATGAGTGTGGCGCCCACACATTCCCCTATATTGAGGTAAAGAACCCGACAGCAACGGTTGAGCATGAAGCTTCAACGTCCAAGATCGGAGAGGACCAGCTGTTCTATTGTAACCAGCGCGGTATCTCAACGGAGGATGCGGTCTCTATGATAGTGCACGGGTTCTGCAAAGAGGTCTTGAATGAGTTACCGATGGAGTTCGCAGTTGAAGCACGGCGATTGCTCGAGATCAGTTTAGAAGGGAGTGTCGGGTAGGAATTTTTATCGAGCGGTTTAAGAGAGGGGATGTATGAGTTTACTAAAGATTAGCGACCTGCACGCACGTATCGAGGGAGATGGGCGCGAGATTCTAAAGGGTATCTCGCTTGAAATTAAGCCGGGCGAAGTTCACGCTATTATGGGTGTAAACGGGTCAGGGAAAAGCACGTTAGCCAACATTCTTGGTGGCAAAGAGGGGTATGAGGTCACCTCTGGCTCTGTCACTTTTGATGGAAAAGACCTGCTTGAGATGGACCCTGAGGTTCGGGCACGAGAAGGCTTGTTCCTCGCCTTTCAATACCCGGTTGAGTTGCCTGGGGTGCACACTACTTATTTCCTTAGAACGGCCCTCAACGCTATTCGCGAGCACAAGGGACAGTCGCAGATGTCGGTACGCGAGTTTTCCAGCTTTTTAAAGGAGAAAGCTAAACTCCTTGAGTTGAGCGACGACCTGTTGCAGCGAGCAGTAAACGAAGGCTTTTCAGGCGGTGAGAAAAAACGCAACGAAGTTTTCCAGATGGCAGTTTTAGAGCCTAAGGTTGCTATTCTTGACGAGACTGACTCAGGCCTAGACATAGACGCCCTGCAGACGGTGGCTCAAGGCGTTAATCGACTCCGCTCAGCAGAGCGTGGAATGCTTGTAATCACTCACTATCAGAGACTGCTGAACTACATAGTACCGGACGTGGTGCACGTGATGATCAACGGTCGTATCGTGCAATCTGGCGGTAAGGAGCTTGCTCTAAAGCTGGAGAAAGAAGGGTACGGCGATTTTCGCGAAACCGTCGCGGTATAATTGGCAACCTGGCGACATCTGCAAGTGTGACTTCGGGGTAATCTAATGACTAGTAAAGGTTCAAAGCAACTTAACCAGATGCATGGCGGCGATGAAGGTGCTGCTTCTTCCACTTCTTGGGTAGTAGCTGCACTTGCCCAAGCCGGTGCCATGCAAGACAGAGATCAAAAACTTCCGGTGGAGGTTCGTCGGAGCGTATCAGAGGCGCGTACAGTTTGGTCTAAGGTGCTATTTCCGACACCCCGTGTGGAGGGGTGGAAGTACACCAATACGGATGTGATAGCCAAGGGGCCTTTTGTACTTGCAGCCGCTCAGCCGATCGATGGTGATCTTTCGGCGCTGATTGAAAAAGGAGTTATCCGAGGATATGAGCGCTCGAGTCTGTTGGTTTTTATAGACGGTGCTTTTTCACCTGAGTATTCATCGCTAGTTGTTGAGCCCGGAGTGGAGGTCACGCGGCTGCGTGAAGGAGGACAGTCGGCTGTTAGGGTCGGGAGTCTCGGACAACACCACGAGGAATCGTTTGCGGCACTGGCTACTGCGCTTCTTTCTGATTGCGTGGTTGTAAGGGTGCAGAGTGGATGTAGCGCGCAGGTGCCGGTGCAGATCGTTCATGTAGTTACCGCCAACGCGGAAGGTGCCGTAGTCACGCCGCGTGTATTTGTGGAGGCCGGAGAGAACGCTCGTGTCACTGTAGTTGAGTCTCATGTCGGCGCGCCAGGTGTACGGTACTTGTCACTGCCGATAGCTGAGCTTACAGCAGAGCAGGGCGCATTGATCGATTATTACAAAGTGCAGACTGAATCTGAGAAAGCTTTTCACGTTGCAGGGGTAACAGCGACGCAAGCTCGGAATGCACAGGTCCGATCCCAAATATTCTCGTTTGGTGGAGCATTGGTTCGAAATAATGCACAGTCCCTGCTGAAGGGAGCCGGTGCGCAGACTTTGCTCAATGGCCTATCGCTTCTCGCTGGCTCGCAGCACGTAGATAATACGACGCTTATCCACCACATTGAACCACACGCAGAAAGCCGGGAACACTTTAAGGGAATTTACGGCGGGGCCAGTAAGGGAGTGTTCTCAGGTACCATTACTGTCGAGAAGATCGCCCAAAAGACCAATGCATTTCAATCAAACCAAGCGCTTCTGCTCTCTTCGGATGCGACTATTGACTCGCGACCACAGCTAAAGATTTGGGCTGATGACGTTAAGTGTACCCACGGCGCTACTGTGGGACAGCTCGACGCGGAAGCACTCTTTTATCTTCGCTCACGTGGTATCGGTCGTGAAGATGCTAAGGCATTTCTCGTTCATGCGTTTGCCAGTGAAGTGCTAACCGAAGTTAGCTCGTCTCAGGTCAAGCAACATATCGAACAGTTAATTACTGCCAAGCTTCAAGTGATCTAACGTAATCGGTAGTACCAGTGGGCGTAGCGCATAAGCGCTATCTGCCCCTTGGTGAAATGATTAGTGCAGGCATCGTCGGTATAATCCATAAAGTTGCGGACCGGATCGAGGCCAGGCTTTTTCGGACATGTATCGTATTTTTTGCAACGAAAGTGCGGAACCTTTTGAAAAGGGGTGTCCGCCACGAAGTCACCCCTGCCACGGCACCCGTTGGGTTCTGGGGAAAATGTGTGAAATAGCCCCATGTAATGGCCCATTTCGTGAATCACGGTGTCGTAGCCTTCAGATGTCTCTCCACCTGGGATGCAGCGATAGTCTAAGTAGACCGCCTCGTGCGTGTATTGATAGTAGGGAAGGCTGGCTCTCCCGCATAAGCTCTCGATAAATCCGATGTAGACGTTTACTGAATCACGGCCGCCTACATTTAGCGCTGCTGCGACCTCCTGCAGAACTGCGATATCTGCGCGAGCCACACGTGCCCACGTGTCGTTAACCACCGTCTCCAGCGACGCGAGTGTAAAAGTAAATCCAGCCTTGGTGAAACCTGAGTTTAAACGAGCTAGGGTCGCTTCAACGTTTTCCCTGGTGACGCGATTAGTGCCCTGAGTATCTTGCAGTATGTGTACGTGTAGTGGAGTAACGTATCTAGCCTGGGAAGATACATCACCGATTGAGGCAGCCGCTCGAATTACGTGGTTAGGTATCGGTAGAGAGCTCTCAACGGGGCAGCTGCGCATCAGCTCGCTGTGTGACAGCGCCTCTACCTGAGCGTACGCCTGGCCACAGAGGCTCACCGAGCAGAGGCCAAAAAGAAAATAGGCGATGGCTGCGTTAACTGAGCTGGTGGTTTGGGGCAGTTTCATGGGATTAGGGGATAGTGCTTGACCGCACAGGGGAAAGTTTTAACCTTAGTATCCGAAGTTCCACCCACCCTTTGATCTTATTCGCAGAGTGCTTGAAATGCAATAAATCTTGATCCGTGCGTGGTTTTTTAAGTTAACGGCTATTAAGCCAATGATACCGAGGTGTTATCAGATTTTACTAGCTGCTATAAGCGCTGAATCTGCGAAAAAGAGCAAAATGCACCTGAGCATTTGCTGAAGCGATAAATTTCTGCTAGTGTTCCGCCCATGGTGAGTCCCCACCGATGCAAAAGGGGATGGCCTAGGTTACAAGTTCTCTCTTACCGCGTATCGATGCGAGGCTGCTTCTCCTTGCTGATGGTAGAACCGCGCGGGCTTCTTCTGAGAGGTGCTTGCTGATTTCATTAGGGATTGTTCATGAGTGATAAGGTTGCTGATGCGCCATCAGGGCTCATATCTCGCGGCGTCGATTACGTGTCGGAGAGTGTCGATGAGCTCAAGAAGGTACAGACTCCAACTCGTCAGGAGACGATGCGGCTTACCGCTGTGGTGGTTTTGATCATAGTGTTCATCTCGATGTGCCTTTTCGTGATGGACCTGGTGTTCAACTGGATTATGACGAAGATGATCGGATAAATAGTTAGATATCGGGCACGGAACAGGGTTACTGAAGAGGGTGACAGAAGAGCGATTATGGAAGCGACGGGCGCAACAGAGCAGAAGATGAACTGGTACGTAGTGCAGGCTTATGCGGGCTTTGAGAGTAAGGCCAAGCAGGCGCTTGAAGAGCGTATCCGGCTCAACAAGATGACGCATCTATTCGGAGAGGTACACGTTCCGCAGGAAACGGTCGTTGAGCTGGTGAAAGGGCAGAAGAAGACTTCAACTCGCAAGTTCTTCCCAGGTTATATCCTTGTTCAGATGGTGATGAACGAGGAGAGTTGGCATCTGGTTAAGGAAACCCCAAAAATCAACGGTTTTGTTGGGGACGCCACCAATCCGCAGCCGATGAGCGAGGAGGAGGTTCAGCGTATCTTCAGTCAAGTTGAGGAGGGAGCTGCTTCGCCTCGAGCAAAGATGAACTTCGAGCAGGGCGATGCAGTGAAGGTTATCGATGGACCATTTGCAGAGTTCAATGGGACGATCGAGGAGGTTCGGCCAGAGCGTGGTAAGGTGAAGGTGTTAATCAGCATCTTCGGGCGTGCGACTCCTGTTGAGTTGGATTTTATGCAGGTAGAGAAAGCTTAGGAGACCAGTAGGCGGGTCGACGGTTTAGGCACAGAACAATACATTAGAGAGAGTTTTACGTAGTAAGAGGTGTTCAGATGGCAAAGGAGATTACAACATACATCAAACTTCAGGTTACGGGTGGACAGGCGAATCCCGCCCCTCCGATCGGTCCAGTTTTGGGTCAACACGGTGTCAACATCATGGAGTTTTGTAAGCAGTTTAATGCCAAGACCCAGAAGCAGCAGGGAGAGGTCGTTCCGGTGATCATCACCGTTTACAAGGACCGTTCCTTCACCTTTGAGCTCAAGACCGCGCCGGTTTCATACCTGATTAAGAAGGCCCTCAAGTTGGACAAGGGGTCAGCTGTGCCAAACAAGGATAAGGTGGGTAAAATCACCAAGGCGCAGGTGTACGAGATCGCAAAGCAGAAGATGCAGGACCTCAACTGTTATGACGAGGAGGCCGCCTTTAAGATCGTCGCAGGAACTGCAAGAAGTATGGGGGTAGACGTTATCAATTAGCCCCGCAGATATTGACTTCTGGGCGGTTAATCCATAGGCTACCGGCTCCTTGTGTCTTGGGGGCTGCATGGCCACTGTTGAATAACCGTAACTGGGTATAGTTAAGACCGAGGAAAAAGTTTAATCAGATTTTGAAGTTGGAATTATGGCGCGCAAAAAAGAAGGAAAGAGAATACGTGCAGCGCGGGCTAAAGTTCAAGCCGGCAAGCTCTATACCCTAGAGGAGGGCTGCGCAGTGGTGGCGAGCACCGCCTCGGCCAAGTTTGACGAGACCGTAGAGGTGGCAGTGCGTCTTGGGGTCGACCCAAAGAAGGCGGACCAGAACGTTCGTGGTTCTATCGCCTTGCCGCACGGGCTCGGAAAGGCGGTCCGTGTTCTAGTTTTCGCCAAGGGCGATAAGGCTCAGGAGGCTCAAGCTGCAGGAGCAGATTTTGTAGGTGGCGATGACTTAGTTGAGAAGATTAAGGGCGGCTTTTTCGATTTCGACAGTGTGATAGCGACTCCTGATATGATGGCCCAGGTAGGTAAGGTTGGAAAGTTGCTCGGGCCGCGTGGTTTGATGCCATCACCTAAGGTTGGAACTGTGACATTCGACGTAGCTGACACGGTAAAGTCGGTGAAGTCGGGTCGCGCTGAATATCGTGTGGATAAGGCGGGAATCGTTCACGCATCAGTTGGCAAGGCATCCTTCGGGGCCACCAAGATTTTGGAGAATGCTCAGGCGTTGTTTCAGGCTCTTAATAGAGCTAAGCCGTCATCGAGCAAAGGCGTGTACCTTCAGGGCGCATCAATGTCGTTGACGATGGGTCCAGGAGTCACACTGGATGTCGCCGGATTGCGCGCATAATTAGTCGTAGAACGGGCACAGAGTAGACGTTGCGATAGGGGATTTAAAGAGGGATCAGCAGTATGGACAGGACAGAAAAGCAAGCCGAGTTAGACCTATTGATAGGTAAGTTCACTAGGTCCCAGGTTGCGGTGTGCGCGGATTACCGCGGGCTGACAGTGGCAAAAATAACTGAGCTCCGTCGCGAGCTTCGCCAGGCCGGTTCAGAAGGGCGTGTGGTTCGCAATACGTTGGCGCGCATCGCGGCAACGAAGACAGCCGATGGCGCTAAGGCTGGCGAGCTTGAGAAGTTTCTTGAGTCGATCGTGGGCCCAACGTTGGTCGTTACGTGCGAGAATGACCCGATTGCGCCGACAAAGGTTCTCGCTAAGTTTGCCAAGGCAAACGCAGATAAATTTCGAGTGAAAGGGTGTTGGCTCGATGGTGCATACGTCGATGCGGCAGGGGTAGATTCGTTGTCGAAGATGCCTGGTCGTGAGGAGACGTTCGCTATGTTGCTGGCCCTCATCAATGAGCCTGCGACTCGCATGGTTCGACTTATGTCGGAGCCAAGTGCGCAGGTGGTACGTTCGATCGAGGCCTACCGCAAGAAGCTCGGAGGAGAAGATTCAGCTGCGGCGTAAGAGTCGTAGTTGGGTAGGAGAGAGAGTAAGGACTGTTAATTTTAGTTGTGTCGTTAGTAAAGGAGTAAAACCATGTCAGAAGCCTACACGTTTGAAGGCGTTGTGGATTACATCAAGGGTATGTCCCTGATGGATGCAGCCAAGATGGTAAAGAAGCTGGAAGAGGAGCTTGGTGTTAGCGCCGCTGCTCCAGTAGCTATGGTCGCTGGAGGTGCTCCGGCTGCTGGTGCTGCTGCAGCTGCTGAGGAGAAGACCGAGTTCACGATTATGCTTGATGATGCCGGTGCCGAGAAGGTGAAGGTAATCAAGGTTGTTCGTGAGATCACCGGTCTTGGTCTCAAGGAGGCTAAGGATCTCGTTGACGGAGCTCCAAAGCTCGTCAAGGAGGCCGTTGCTAAGGCCGAGGCTGAGGACTTCGTTAAGAAGCTCAAAGAGGCTGGAGCAAAGGCTTCGCTCAAGTAGTCCAGAGATTTAGCTGGTTTACAGTTGGCCCGGTGGGGCAGGTCTGGTGTTGCCAGCCTGCTCCCAGGGTCAGCGTAGCCAGCTGGGCCCAGGGGCTTCCCTTGGGTGCGACTTTGGCCTATTATCGGGGTTTGTCGGCGTTCCATCAAACCCGAGTAAATTTAGTTAGGTAGTGATCCTACGGACGGTCGGCGAGGTGAGGGCAGTGACTCTCCAGTTGATCAGTTTGCCATTAGCCCCAAAGAGCTCAGGGGTCGGTGGTGGCGTTTAGACGCACGTGGGTTAGCTATACTGAATGTAGTCCTCTTCGATACGAAGTCACCAGGCAACTGCTCGAAGGTAGTAGCCTAAATGGCCTCGTTGAGCGGGGGAAGAGACGCTGAGCTCATCAGACCGTGTCCGGATGGTCGATGAGCTTTTGCTGTTAGAGTCACTTACTTATGACATCGAAAATCAAGACCAATCTTCGCCTTCGCAAAAGTTATTCAAAAATCGGTGAGATAGCAGAGATTCCGAATCTTATTGGAATCCAAAGAAGCTCTTACGAGAGGTTTCTCCAGTCGCACACAGAGCCTGAGAAGCGTGAGGAGATCGGCCTTCAGAAAGTCTTCAAATCGGTTTTCCCGATCCGCGATTACAATAACACAGCTTCGCTGGAGTTCGTTTCCTACAATTTAGGAACTCCCAAGTACGACATGGATGAGTGTCGCGACCGCGGAATGACATGGGCAGCGCCGCTACGCGTGACGATTCAGTTGGTATTGTGGGATGTAAACCCAGAGACAGGTGCACGACACCTCAGTGCTTTGAAAGAGGACGTAGTCTACTTCGGCGAGATTCCGCTGATGACTGAGCGCGGAACCTTCGTGATCAACGGCACGGAGCGGGTCATCGTCAGTCAGTTGCACCGTTCGCCAGGTGTCTTCTTCGATCACGATGATGGAAAGAGTCACGTATCTGGGAAGCTTTTGTATTCTGCTCGAGTGATACCTTACCGTGGTTCTTGGATCGATTTTGAGTTCGACGTGAAGGATGTGTTGCACGTCCGCATCGATCGTCGCCGTAAGCTAAACGCAACGGTTTTGTTGCGAGCGCTCGGAATGTCGGCAGACGATATCGTTGCTTCGTACTACAAGACAGATACGGTCATCTTCGGCAAGCGCGGACTGGTAACCAAGGAGTTCAAGGCGGACCAGCTTGATGGCGAGAAGTCTTTCCGTGAGATCAAGGAAGGTGGCAAGGTTCTCGTAAAGCAAGGGGGTAAATTCAATAAGGCCGTTATTCGCAGGCTGCGAGAGGCGGGAATTACCGAGATCGAGATTGCGCCTGAGTCTGTCGCTGGCATGGTAGCGGCAGAGACTGTGATTCAAGCAACCGACAACGTGGTCAATCCCAAGACCGGCGAAGTTATAGCCGAGAAGGGTGAGGTTTTGGTTGGTTGGGAGATCATCCGCGAGCGCGTTGGAGCGGCAGTTTTGGAGCTCGACGAGAAGGATGCGAAGGCTATCTGCGGTCAGTTTGAAGTCATTGTCAACGCCGGAGATGAGCTCAAATCCGACAAGGTGAACTCTAAGGGAGAGATCGTTGAAAAGGGTGCGATCACCGCGCAGCGCGAGCTTGGACTAGACCGTATTCGGGTGCTCTACTTGGAGGATAATCACATAGGAGAGTCTCTCTGGAAGACACTGATATCCGATAAGATGTCCGGCGATAACTCTCTGTACTCACGATTATCAGGCCGTCCAACGATCGACAGCCTAGTAGAGATATATCGTCGCCTACGCCCTGGCGATCCACCGCGTCCTGAAACTGCTCAGGCAACGTTTAAGAATCTGTTCTTCAACGCTGATCGGTACGATCTATCGGATATAGGTCGCTACAAGCTCAATCATAAGCTTTACATATCGCAGGGCCGAGAGGCTCCTCCGATGGATCAGGGAGTACTCTCACCTGATGATATTAAAGAGACGGTTCGTTATCTGCTTGAGTTGCGCAACTCAACTGATGCGCAGCGTTACTCGATCGATGATATCGATCATCTCGGTAACCGTCGCGTACGCGCGGTTGGTGAGTTGATTGAGAATCAGTACCGTATCGGGCTAGTGCGCATGGAGCGTGCAGTCCGTGAGCGTATGGGTATGCAGGATATCGATACACTCGTCCCGCAGGACCTGATCAATTACAAGCCGGTGGCAGCGGTGGTCAAAGAGTTCTTTGGCTCGTCTCAGCTATCGCAGTTCATGGACCAGACCAATCCGCTTTCAGAGATTACGCATAAGCGACGTCTCTCAGCGCTGGGACCAGGAGGTCTAACGCGAGACAGGGCTGGTTTCGAGGTGCGTGACGTTAATGCGACTCACTACGGTCGTATCTGCCCGATTGAGACACCGGAAGGGCCAAACATCGGACTGATTGCATCGCTTGCGGTGTACGCTCGAGTCAATGAGTTCGGGTTTATAGAGACTCCGTATCGTGTGGTGGACAATAGCCACAAGGTTACAGGGGATATCGTCTACCTGTCGGCTCTTGAGGAGGAGCGCGAAACGATCGCTCCGGCCAGCATCTCAATGGACACAAAGGGTAACCTCACGGAGGCCGCTATCCCTGTACGTCGCAACGGAGAGTACTTATTGGTTCCACCAGAGGAGGTTTCCAAGCTCGACGTAAGTCCTAAGCAGATCGTGAGCGTAGCAGCCTCGCTGATTCCTTTCCTTGAGAACGACGACGCCAACCGTGCGTTGATGGGTTCAAACATGCAGAGACAGGCTGTGCCTTGTCTAGTCGCTCAGGCGCCACTTGTCGGTACCGGTATGGAGCACATCGTCGCTCGCGATTCGGGAGCTACAGTGGTTGCTAAGCGTGCTGGAACTGTAATGGCGGTGGAGTCTGAGAGGATCGTTATCAAGGCCGATAAGGTCTCCGATGATTCTCTAGACACAGGTGTGGATATTTACAAGCTTGTTAAGTATCGCCGATCGAACCAGAACACCTGCATCACTCAACGTCCGATCGTTAGAGCTGGTGAGCGTGTATCAGAAAACGAAGTGATCGCCGATGGTCCAAGTACGGACATGGCAGAGTTGGCACTTGGGCAGAACTGTCTGGTGGCCTTCATGCCGTGGAACGGCTACAACTTCGAGGACTCGGTTCTAATCAGTGAGAACTTGGTAAAGAAGGATGTCTTCTCGTCGGTTCACATTGAGGAGTTCGAGTGTATCGCTCGCGATACTAAGCTCGGTAAGGAAGAGATCACCCGTGACATTCCGAACGTGGGCGAGGATGCACTTCGCAACCTTGATGAGTCTGGAATCATCCGCATCGGTGCAGAGGTCAGGCCTGGCGATATTATCGTCGGCAAGATCACTCCTAAGAGTGAGACTCAGCTGAGCCCGGAAGAGAAGCTCTTGCGAGCAATCTTCGGAGAGAAGGCGGGAGAGGTACGTGACAGTAGCTTGAAGCTGCCTCCGGGTGTAGAGGGTACTGTTATCGCTGCGCAGGTTTTCTCACGTAAGGGTACAGACAAAGACGAGCGTACGATCGAGCTTGAGAAGCGCGAGGTAGCCCGCCTAGAGCAGGACCAGAAGGACGAGATCAAGATCCTTAAGGATACTGCTCTGAAGGGAATAGTCAGCGCTCTCGTCGGTCGATCCACAACTGCGCGGTTGGTTGATGATAAGCGCACTGAGCTAGTAGCCAAGGGCGAGAAGCTCACCGCTGAGATCCTCAATTCGGTTCCGTTTGAATATCTCAGAGATATTCAGGTAGGAGACGAGCCTCTCCAGGAGCAGATCAACAAGGTTGTAATGAGCACTGGACAGTTGATCAACAACAAGAGGGCTCATCTCAATGAGAAGATTAAGCGTCTCAAGGAAGGGGATGAACTTGCGCCTGGCATTATTAAGATGGTTAAGGTCTTCGTCGCTAGCAAGCGCAAGATACAGGTGGGTGACAAGGTAGCAGGACGCCACGGGAATAAGGGAGTTCTCTCACGAGTGCTTCCTCAGGAGGATATGCCGTATCTGGCCGATGGTACCCCAGTAGACATGGTGCTTAATCCGCTCGGCGTTCCTTCTCGAATGAACGTGGGGCAGATTCTCGAAACGCACCTGGGCTGGGCTTCGTACATGCTAGGTCGTCGTATCGGAGATCTGGTTGAATCAATCATCGATCCGCTCACTGGTGTGGACCGAGCTGAGACGACTGCGGAGAGTAAGAAGCAGACGGTAGCGCGCATACGCGAAGTGCTCTTGCTTGCCTACAAGGGAAGTTCGCATGCACAGTTCGTTCAATCCCTTTCGGATGGTGATTTGCTGACGCTTGCTTGTCGCGAGGCTCGAGGAGTTCGCCTAGCAACGCCGGTATTCGATGCAGCTCGTGAGAGCGACATTCAGGAGCTACTAAACTTCGTTGGAGTTCCGTTGGATGGAAAGGTGCAGCTCTATGATGGTCGCACCGGCGAGGCGTTCTCAGAGAAGGCTACGGTAGGAGTTATGTACATGCTTAAACTCGACCACTTGGTCGATGATAAGATTCATGCCCGCTCAATCGGACCCTACTCGTTGGTCACTCAACAGCCATTGGGCGGTAAGGCTCAATTTGGAGGTCAGAGACTCGGAGAGATGGAGGTCTGGGCGCTCGAGGCATACGGGGCAGCTTATTCACTCCAAGAGTTCCTCACGGTTAAGTCGGATGACGTGGCCGGAAGAACTCGCATGTACGAGTCAATCGTGAAAGGCGAGCACGTACTTGAGCCAGGATTGCCAGAGTCCTTCAACGTTATGATGAAGGAGCTTCAGTCTCTTGGCCTGGACGTTGAGTTAGTAGAAGAGCAGCCTGCAAATGAAGATGAGGCTACTCCTTCAATCTCGACGAACGAGGGACCTACACTAGCTGCCGTTTAATGGCGCCTGCGACCGGCGAATAGCCGGTCGCAGCACTGCTTTCAATTAAGAGGGATGACAGATGGACGATTTATTTAATTTGTTTGAGCGACCAAAGAACCCAATCAAGTTCAACGCACTCAAGATTTCTCTTGCCAGTCCGGAGAGAATTCGTAGCTGGTCGTTCGGCGAAGTGACCAAGCCTGAGACGATCAATTATCGCACGCTCAAGCCTGAGCGCGACGGTCTTTTCTGTGCCAAGATATTCGGACCGGTTAAGGATTACGAATGTATTTGCGGCAAGTACAAGAGGCTCCGTCACCGCGGGGTGGTCTGCGAGAAGTGCGGAGTAGAGGTCATTCAGTCAAAAGTGCGACGTGAGCGCATGGGGCATATCGAGCTAGCATGTCCGGTTGCTCACATCTGGTTCCTCAAGAGTTTGCCTAGTCGTATAGGAAACATTCTTGACCTTACCCTCCGTGATTTGGAGAAAGTTCTCTACTTTGAGAGCTATGTGGTTACCGATCCCGGCAAATCAAATCTCAAAATGGGAGAGTTGTTGACCGAGCGCGATTACCGTGCAGCGCGTGAAGAGTTCGGATCGTCTTTTGAGGCAGGAATGGGGGCTGAATCGATCCTCACGTTGCTGCGTGCAATCGATGTTGATCCGCTCTGCGCAGAGCTCCGCGAGGAGATGCGAGAGGTCACATCGGAAGCTAAGAAGAAAAAGCTTGCAAAGCGCCTAAAGGTTCTCACATCCTTTCAACAGAGCGGCAACCGTCCAGAGTGGATGATTCTGAGTGTTGTTCCGGTTATCCCTCCTGATCTGCGCCCGCTTGTTCCGCTGGATGGAGGTCGGTTTGCTACAAGCGATCTCAACGATCTCTATCGTCGAGTGATCAATCGCAATAACCGTTTGAAGAGACTGATCGAGCTTAACGCGCCGGACATCATCATTCGTAACGAGAAGCGTATGCTTCAGGAATCGGTGGATGCGCTGTTCGATAACGGCCGTCGCGGTCGTACAATTACCGGACCGAACAAGCGTCCGCTTAAGTCTCTTAGCGACATGCTGAAAGGTAAGGGTGGTCGGTTCCGACAGAACCTACTTGGAAAGCGTGTTGATTACTCGGGCCGTTCGGTAATCGTAGTGGGTCCAGAGCTTCGCCTGCACCAGTGCGGTCTGCCCAAGAAGATGGCTCTCGAACTGTTCAAGCCCTTTATCTACAATAAGCTAGAGGAGCGCGGATACGTTACAACGATCAAGAGCGCCAAAAAGATGGTTGAGAAGGAAAAGCCGGTTGTATGGGATATCCTTGATGAGGTAATTCGCGAGCATCCAGTTCTTCTCAACCGAGCTCCAACACTTCACCGTCTGGGAATTCAGGCTTTTGAGCCGATCCTGATCGAGGGTAAGGCGATTCAGTTGCATCCGCTAGTGTGTACAGCTTTCAACGCCGACTTCGACGGTGATCAGATGGCCGTTCACGTGCCACTGTCAATCGAGGCCCAGGTTGAATCGCGAGTGCTAATGATGTCGACTAACAACATCCTTAGCCCAGCGAACGGAAAGCCAATTATAGTTCCTTCACAGGACATCGTACTGGGACTGTATTACATGACCCGTGAGCGCCCATTCGCTCTCGGAGAGAACAAGGTGTATTCGAGTCCGGACGAGGTATGGTTGGCTTGGCAGGCGCGTGAGACCCATCTACAGGCAAAGGTAAGAGTTAGGATCGATGGTGAGTTGGCAGCAACAACCGTAGGTAGAACTCTGCTCTATCATCTCTGTCCTAAGGTACTTCCATTCTCTCACTTCAATAAAGTGATGAAGAAGAAAGAGATATCTCAGTTGATAGACGAGTGTTTCCGAGTAGCAGGAAACAAAGCGACTGTGCTCCTGGCTGATAAGCTCAAGGATAACGGTTACTATTTTGCTACCATCTCCGGCATCTCGATCGGTGTTCACGACATGGTTATCCCAGATGCCAAGAAGGGGCTCCTTGCAGAGGCTGATGGGAAGGTTGCAGAGATCGATAATCAATACCGCGAAGGTCTAGTTACAGCTGGAGAGCGCTACAACAAGGTGATCGACATTTGGTCGGATGTGGGAGACCGCATCGCTAATGACATGATGGAGACGATCTCTTCGACTGAGTTCAAGAGTGAGTCGAGCGGCGAAGCTAAGCGTGGACCTTCATTCAATCCGATCTTCATCATGGCTGATTCTGGTGCGCGTGGTTCGAGCCAACAGATTCGTCAGCTCGGTGGTATGCGTGGTCTAATGGCTAAGCCCGACGGTTCAATCATTGAGCAGCCGATTAAAGCTAATCTGCGCGAAGGTTTGACGGTTCTTCAGTACTTCGTGTCAACGCACGGTGCTCGTAAGGGTCTAGCCGATACAGCGCTCAAGACAGCTAGTTCAGGGTACCTAACTCGAAAGCTCGTTGATGTTGCTCAGGATAGTATCGTGAGTGAGATCGATTGCGGCACGATGGAGGGTCTTGAAATGTCCGCGCTTGTAGAGGGTGGTGAGGAGATCGAGAGCTTGTACAATCGCATTCTCGGCCGCGTAGCGGCAGAGGACGTTCGTGATCCGATTACCAACGATATCCTTGTTGCACGGAATCAACAGATCGACGAGGAGTTGGCGACCAAGATTTCGAATGCAGGGCTCGACACCGTGCTGATTAGATCAGTGTTAACGTGCGAATCGGAGCGCGGAGTATGCGGTCTTTGCTACGGCCGTGACCTAGCGCGCGGGCACCTGGTCAACATCGGAGAGGCTGTTGGTGTCATTGCAGCGCAGTCTATCGGTGAGCCAGGAACCCAGTTAACAATGCGTACCTTCCACATCGGAGGAGCAGCGCTTGGTCGTGCTGAGTCGACATCGCTGGAGGCACGATATGCCGGAGCAGTTAAGTTCGAAGGTGTTCGAGTTGCGCGGCGTCGTGATGGCACTTCAGTGGTCATGAGTCGCAAGAGCGATCTATTGATCGTCGATAAGGCGGATGGTCGTGAGCGTGAGCGCCACCAGCTCGTGTATGGAGCACGGCTCCGAGTAGAGGAGGGTCAGGAAGTTAAGCCAGGCGCTCTCTTGAGCGAGTGGGATCCTTTCACTATTCCGATTCTGAGCGAATTGGCTGGTCGCGTAGAGTGGGTCGACGTATCTGAGTACACGATGGAAGAGCGCACAGACGAGCGCACTGGATTCGTAGAGCGAGAGATAGTTCAGGCCAAGGACAAGAGTAGTGACCTCAGGCCGCGCATCGTTATCCACGGTGAAAACGGTGATACTCGCGTATACAACTTGCCAGTGGGCGTGCGACTTGTGGTTGAGCACAACTCTGACATCGATGCCGGAGACGTCATCGCCAAGAGAGAGCGTGCAACTACAAAGACTAAGGATATTACCGGAGGTCTGCCGCGAGTAGTTGAGCTTTTAGAGGCTCGCAAGCCAAAGGATCCCGCTATCGTCAGTGACGTGGACGGAGTAGTTGATTTCGGAGATGACTCCCGCGGCAAGCGAAAGATCGTGGTTACACCCGATTTTGGAGAGCCGCGAGAGTATCTCGTTGCTAAGACCAAGCACGTGGTAGTGCAACGTGGCGATCGTGTTAAGGCAGGAGAGGTTCTCACTGACGGAGCTGTTAACCCTCACGACATTCTGCGTATTGAGGGAGTCAAATCTCTCGCCGCGTACCTCGTAAACGAAGTACAAGAAATTTATCGTTTGCAGGGAGTGCGTATCAACGATAAGCACATCGAGGTGATTGTTCGCCAGATGCTCAAGCGTGTTAAGGTGAGCGAGTTCGGTGATAGCGCGTTCTTGGTCGGCGACAACGTGGAGCGTTTCAGGGTAATGGACGAGAACCAACGAGTAGTAGCAAACGGCGGAAAGCCAGCTACCTACGAGCCGTTGTTGCTTGGTATTACCAAGGCTGCGCTCTCAACCGAGTCATTCATATCGGCTGCGAGCTTCCAGGAGACTACAAAAGTGCTTACAGAGGCAGCTGTCTCAGGTAAGACCGATCACCTGCGCGGCCTAAAGGAGAACGTGATCATGGGTCGACTCATTCCAGCAGGGTCTGGAGTAGAGGCATACGCTCAGCGTCACGTGCAGGTAGAGGGCGAGCAGCCCGGCACTGAGGTTGGCAAAAAGCAGCAGTCCGATTACAAGATGAGCCAGACCTCCCTTGAGAGTCTGCAAGGCTTGTTTTAATCGCTAGCACAGGTAGCGTACCTTTATAAACCCAGCCTCATTCATTTTGAAAAAAATGAATGAGAATTGCTGGGTGTGCGTAATCTTGGCCCATGAAGATCAAGGGAACAGCCAAGTTGCGCCGTAGAAGACAACAAACTCCTATGTGCTTAAGCGCGTGAAATTTTAATGTCATCAGAGACTCTAGCTCTGGACGGTTCTGCTTGATGTTAACAAAGAAGCTTGAGAATGGCGGCTTTGAAATCAGCAAATCGCTCGTAGTACCGATTGTATAAGACGATTTTTTTCAAAAATCACTCGCGCAGGGTTTGACTGCAGAGAAGCCTCCTTGCCTGGGGGGCTCTCAGCTCGCTGCTATCTGCGTCGAGAGTAAGCCGGTGCGCCATTAGTTTAAGAGCAGGTCCTTTAAGAGCAGAGGCAGGCGCCCACTACCAGCACCACGAAGACTGCATATATTCCAGCGAGGTGCAGGAATCGGCTGTCGGATATATCTCCGCCATTACCCCTGTTCCAGGTAAATCTTGTGCTCAGTAGAAGCATCGCTACGGTCACAATGTAGAAGGGAGGCAGCTGTCGTATCAGGCTCATCGAGCTGACTATAACGGCTGGCAGAGATATGCTGACCCGGTAAAGGGGTAGTAACCAGGCAGGATAAGAGCTGTTGAATCGAGAGGCATTCCAGGTAGTCTCTACTGCTCCTGTGAGTAGGCCTACAGAAATGCTGATCAATATTACTTGCCACGGTAGTGCCTCAAGGAGCATGTAAAAGGAGAGTAGGGCCAATAAAATATGAGATACAGGGGCGGTCAATGCAGAGACCTGCGGGCGACCCTGTTCCCAACCGCCTCGAGACATACCTCGCATGGCTAAAGCCGCCAAGAGAAGAAGAAATTGCGGTTGGGATACCTGCGAGCGGAACGCTTGCAGAAACACCAGAGTAATTATCCCAAGAATGCAGGCAACGACCCCATAGCCGCGGGTCTTCTCTGAGCCAATATTTTTTTCCCTAACCCAAAGCATCAGGACCCCCTCAGACATGCTCCAGATGAGTAGAACCACACAGGCGCGCAGAAAGCGGTCAAAGAATAGAGCAATCAGTTCAAACGATGCCTTGGATAGATCGCTGAAGGCGAGCGCTGAGAATAGAGGCAGGATTCGAATCAGGAAGATCACACTTGATTTAAACAATCCCGGAGACGAGGCCATTTAGTCACTCCTACAAATGTGAAACTGCACCAACAACAATACCCTGACGTCTGTAATAAATCCAGGCTATGAGCATCGGTAGGTAAATCGTGGAACGGCGCGTACTATGCTCTGAAGTCGCTTAGTTTTGCTGCGGATAGTTCTTACCATAACGGCCGATTGTTCTGCGTCCCTTGAATTGTGGTTGCGCAGAATCCTATTTATAAGTAGCAGCTCAAGTCGTAGCTGTTTTACTGAGTGCTGCATTCTTCGTTTGTCGGCGGCAAAGGATACTCGCGTACACGAGGGCTTATCGGCAACGCAAAGCAGCTGTATATCGGGGAGATTGGCGCTTGAGCGATAATACATCTCTGCATGTATCTGTGCCCTGATTTTGTTGCCTAACACAGAGCGAGGAAGCCTTGCCTCTTGGGGTAGCTTGGCTAGGGCCGTGAGGTCCGTTTGTAGCGCTGTATAGAGCGATGAGAGTCGCTGAGCCCCTCGAAAAAGCTTCGCAAACTCATCGCGTTCGGGGCACTTCCGGGGATTGTAGTTAATCGATGCAGAGATCTGTCTAGGTGCAATATACTGCCCAGGGATAGCCCTAAGGGTTACGCCACCTTCAGGTAGCGAGCTTCGGCGAATCTGCAGAAGTACCTCTCTATCTAGTGTAAAGGGGTCCTTGAAGGTGAAAAATCCGCTCTGGTCAGCCACAGTTATGCGAATCGCCTCTGGTGCATACACCAGGGCACGAGCAAAGGCTCGGCTGTCACCGGCGATAACTCCAGGGGGAAGAGCTGGTAGGGTAGCTGTAGGGACAGGCGTGATAGCGGGAGTGGCAACCGGAGTTGGTAGTAGTTTGATCGGAGTATCGCTTCCGGATTTGGTTGGCTCAGGGGTGGGCGTGGATAGCGCGGTACCGGTATGTAGGGCCGTTGGTGTTGCAGTTGGTGTAAGGGTTTTTGGAGGTGTTGGAGAGGGTGTTGGAGAGGACGTTGGAGAAGATGTCGCAGTGGCGGGAATGTTGCTCAAGCCACGCTCTCCGATACAGTATAGGCTACTAGGGATATTACAGGCGCTAGTTCCGTTACTGTGCCACTGATCCGTCGTCGTAGTTGAATTACCAATTGTGGAGCTAAGAGCTGGACCGCCAGAGGTCCAGTCGTTACAGAAATTATTAGGAAGTGAGCCTGCGTTCAACCCGTATTTAGCGCTACCTGTAAATGGTGAGCGGTAAACCTCTACACCATACTCGTCAAAGCTGGGAGGGTTGATCAGCGCGTTAAACCAAAGCTCCTGACGGTTGTTGGCCAGAAGTTGTCCAGCAGAGTTAAAAATCTGTGCGGAGGCAGCAGATGTTCCGGTGATATCTTGAGGGCCGCCTACACTGTCTCCTAGGATTGGATACCAGGTGCCCGCTAGTCCAGCTTCACGAGCAGCCGTTGTGCAGATACCCTTGGCACCATCTCGACCTCCAAGCGCTCCAGTGTGAACTGAGCGAGTCACGAATATCACTAGCTGTTTATCTATATCAAAGAGGGCAATAGGCGGCGTTGAACTTGGTGTTACGCTGGGGGTGGCAGTGGTAGTCGGGGTAAGAGTAGGTGAATTAGTTGGAGTGATCGAGGGGGTAGATGTAGGAGTAACAGTTGGTGTGTAAGTCGGAGTTCCGGGGATATTCGTAGGAGTGGCAGTAAATGTTGCTGTATGTGTGGCAGTGTTGGTGGCTGAAGCAGTAACAGTAGCTGATGGAGTAAATGTAGGGGTGTGTGTCTTAGTATTAGTCGGAGTGTGAGTTGGGGTGCGAGTAGGAGTATGGGTTGGCGTATGGGTAGGAGTATAGGTGTTAGGCGTAGGCGGTGTTGGGGTAGGTGTTGAGGTGTGTGTGGGAGTGTGAGTCGGAGTGTGGGTAGCTGTATCCGTTGGAGTGTTCGTAGGCGTATATGTAGGGGTATTACTCGGCGTTGCAGTGGGTGTTTGTGTGGGCGTGTTAGTCGGCTGGATGCTGCCACCACTGGCTAAAAGCACAGCGGCACCTGCATTAACACGACCACCAGATATGGTCTTTTTGGCTAGAGCTGGTATCTGGTCGACAGTGGAGAGCAATAATGCTCTCATCTGCCAGTTGACTAGGTTGGTATTACTTGACCACGCTAGACTTAAGACTCCAGTAACAAATGGGGCAGCCATCGAGGTACCAGAGAGAGTTGCGTATCCCCGTATATTTCGTACAGGGTCGATGATGGTACTTATTATATCAACACCTGGAGCAGCGATATCTACACTTAGCTCTCCAAAGTTGGAGAAAGGGGCCAAATCATCATTGGCATCAGTCGCCGCAACGCTAATAACGTTATCGAGAGGTATGCTCGCTGGATAGACCGGGATTGAATCATTATTGGAGGCGGAGTTGCCAGCAGCAGCAACTAGAATAACGCCCCGCTCTCGGGCATACTGAACAGCACTCACAAGTTGTTGGCTGTTAAGCCTGCTGCCAAGAGACGCATTCAAGATCCATACGCCCCGATCCACAGCGTAGTATATTCCTCTAATTAGGTTAGCTAGAGATCCCTCACCACGCGAATCAACGACCTTGACCGGGACAATCCCAGTTTTCCAAGTTGTGCCCGCAACGCCGATCCCGTTGTTCGCAGTAGCGCCAATTATGCCAGCCACGTGGCTACCGTGGCCCTGGTCGTCAGAAGGATCAATCGAATCTCTGGTCAGATCGACCCCTAGCAGATCGTCAACAAATGAGTTGCCATCATCGTCTACATTAGGCATTCCTGTGAATTCCTTGTAGTTATACCCCAGTGACCCGGATAAATCGGGGTGATTGATATCGATACCGCTGTCTAAAACTCCGATGTAAATCTGCCGATCGCCGGTAGAGATGTCCCACGCCGCCGGAGCGCCGATCTTCCGCGTACCCCACTGCTGGAAGCGCGGTTCCGTAAATGGAGCAGCGCCGGTAAATGCAGGATCATTTGGGTTGGTATCGAAGAGAGTCAGCCGAATGTTAGGCTCACAGTGGTATCCCTGAGCTATGTATAACGCGCAGTTAGTTGTAACCTGCTCTGATGATAGCTCTGTGATTTGGGAGATCGAGGCGCTTGCTACTGCGACAGCAGGTCTGATCGACACCGTGGCAATTTGGCCGAGAGGTGTGATTATGTGGCCGCTGGTTGAGCTAAGAGTAGTGAAATCTGATCGTTTTGAGGATGATGCCAGGGTGCTCCGTTCAGGTTGAAGAATCTTTGGTGATATTATCAGCTCTTGATTTAGAAAAACCTCGAAGCTTCGATTTGGCTGAGCGGAGGCGCTGGAAAATGAATACACTCCGAGTGCGATCGTTAAGCATACGACATTTATCCTCGACCAAATCCAGCTAATTAAATGGAGAGATACGTCAGCACGGTGATCGGTATGTGAGCTCCTTATATAGGAGCTGAAGGCTTTCGCCGCTTCCCTGTTATCCAATTTCTACCCACCTTCCCTAAATATAGATGCCCAGAGAGGTTTGCGCGTAGCACTGGGCTATTTAAGCGCCAGTTGAGGGCGCTACCAGTTGGTAGGGAGGCCTCTAAAAGTATAATATATTCAGTATGATAGAAGTAAAGAGCCGGTCTAAAAAGCAACCGCTTAGTTGTGCCTATTAGCTGCAACCCGTATTAAAGGATAAACCCAGCCTCATTCATTAAACTTCCATTTAAATCTCTAAAGAAAGGTTTTCGCCGCATTTCGACCGAATGTGCATCCTGATTTAAGAAATCGTTTGGGAGAGCGTTTCTTCCGAGTGCTCAAGCGAGCTTTAGTTGTTGAACTTCGCTTAATCGATATTCACTCCCATGGTAGTTGTCAGACACCAAGCCTTGTAAGCCACCAGCACGATGCCTATTCAGCTAGTTGGTGAAGGCGTTGCGGCTTAACAAGAGGTGCTCAGCGATGTTCCTGGGCGACTTGCCTACATCAAGCAACAATATGTAAACCCTGCGCGAGTGATTTTTGAAAAAAAATCACTCGCGCAGGGTTTAGACCCAGCTAGGGGTTTTTAGAGTTGAGTAAAAAACTGTTTGCCATCACCATCGAGACTCCAACTCGAAGTAGTTAGTGTCATGGTGATGTGCAACTATTCGGCAGTTCATTTGTAAAAACGCTACGGGCTTGGCTTGCTCTTAAACAGCCGTATCCCTGGCTTGGGGCAGAGTGCGCGGGTTACTGCGTCTTGGCGTGCGTGCTGGCCGGCGCGCCACTTGAGGGCCTCGTTAAGTTCGCCACTGCAACCTTCGCAAGTGAAGCTTTCCCAATTTAGAGACACAGCCAAGTTGAGGCAGGTACAGTAGTTTTTGCAATCGAGGTTCCTGACAAGGGCTGATTCTACCGGTTCACATTCAGATGAGCGCGCGGCCACCTCAAAAGGTCCCAGCGAAAATATCGACTGCTCACGCTCTTTGCTCATAGTGCAACAAACTGGCACAAGTTTGCTCCTTGAGCAAATATTTGGGAACTCTTTTCTGAAACATATGTTTAGTCGTTGTAACTACCTGTATTAGAGACTGGGTCTTATGGCCCCATAGACTAAGGTTTGCTTCTTATGTACCTTGGGGAAGCAATAGGAGCCGGGTTAAGCAGATAGCCAGATAGCCGGGCTGAGGTGTAGTTTTCATGGATGTTCCTGATCTCAAGTTAGTTTCTGACAAGGGTGCCGGGCGAGTCTTCGTTGTTGTTTGTGACGATCCGACCTACCTGCCACTAGTTGATGCCATTGGAATGGCTATTGCGCTTAATGCGCGGGCGATCGTTTTGCAAGCTTCTGCTGTGAACGGAGATTCATGGCGTGTTCTTTCAGAGAAGTTCCAGCAGATGCTCGTTGGATTAAAGCTGCGTCAGGCTAGCTTCGTCGGGGTAGCTGCAGGAGCGGCTTTGGTTCAGGACCTCGCATTAACAAATCCCAAACTAGTCAGGACACTGGTTATCATCGACGCTTCACTACGACCGCATCCGAGTCGGTTTGAACGTGTGCTTGATACCCTTGAAGCCAAGCTTCCTTTTGGTCTTCCGTTAAGATTGGGCTCCAAGAACTTTAATGTTCGTGCTTTCGCGCATCGTCTGAGGTGTCCGATGTTGCTGGTCAGCACTCAACGTGCATCACGTTTTGTATCCCGAGAGCTGCACTCGCTAGGTGAGGTTGCGCCAACCGCCTGGTATGTGCAGATTATGGGAGAAAGGCTAGATGCTCAGGCTCACGAGTTGGCAGCGCATGTGCTCGCATTCCAGGACACTCCAGCCAAGTGTCCGCAGAAGAATCTTCAAGAGGCAGTCTGATGGGAACAGTAAGTGATAAAGGGTCGGTAGACAGCGCTTTATGCCGCGATTCAGTGGTGGGGATGCTACAGGTCTTGCAAAATCACGATCACCCTGCTCCGGCTTGGAATATCGTCGATGCGCTCGAGGTGCTGATTGATGCCGGGCAATTTAGAGTCGCGCGCGGTCTCGCTAGCAGCATATCAGAGCTGGTTAATGGTGATGGCAGAGAGCGCCTTTTTGATGGTTACGTTGTATTATGCGATTTAATGGAGCGGGGCGATCAAAGTCGAGCGATTGAGTGCCTTGAGCGTTCCTACATCGAGATTCACAACGGCGGACACTCCCTACAGGATAAGGTGCGCATAGGCCTGCTTCTTGCTCGAGCATTGGCGATGTGTGTCGGGGTAGGTGGGCTCTCGCAGCGGGCCATGCTAAGAGCACGCAGCCTTCTGGGAGTAGAGCTAGAACGGATAGGAGCTGCTCAGAATCTTGAGCTAGAGGCGCAGGTGATCACTGAGTTAGCGAAGTGTTATCTACATGCTCCGACGGAAGATGCACGAGCAGCTCAGGCTCTGCTGGATGTTTTTATTCGTCGTGAGAATTTTTCTCAGGTTTCTCCGTCTCGCGCCTTCGATATAAAGCGCGTGCTTTTTCAAGCTCAGAGGCGTCTAGGTGACGATAGCATAGCAGATGGAGCAGATGAGTTTTTGCGTCAGGAGGCGCAGAGCCAGGGCGGAGTAGCGCGCGCCTTGACTGAGTTGGCCATCGCTCGTGGAAGCGCATCGGTTGACCTCGACCGAGTGGAGAGCGCAGCCGATATATTTGAGGCAAATGAATTCCTCGCGGGAGCGTTCGAGGCGCGCTTTATTCTTGCAGCTCAGGCGCTTGACCGCGGATACAATGTGGCGGCTGAGCGGCATTGGCAGCGCGCTTTGGCCATAGCTGAAGCTGGTGGTTTTTTGCACGGTAAACTGCTAGCGCTGCTTGGGCTGTTTCAGAGCTCGATGCTAGGGGATGACAACTCTCAGGCGGCGCGTTGGTTGGATGTAGCACAAGATGAATTGGGATCTGAGTTAGCGATTGCATCCGCTGGTCTTAACGTGGCCGCGGGGCGGCAGATTTTGGGGGATTTTAGCGCGGCTTTGACGATAGCTAAACGCTGCGAGATGTTCTTCAAAGCGCAGCATCTGGTCGGTTTTCAGAGTCAAGCAGCTCATATCGTTGGAACTTGCCAAGCCCATGCAGGGCGCTGGTCTCAAGCTCGGCAGACATGGGCCAGGGCAGCTAATCTCGATCGTCAGCGTCACGCATTCGTTTTGGCGTGTGAGCGGCAGTGTCTTGTAGCGCAGGCGTATCTGATGACTGATGTCACCTCTTCTGGAGGAGTTCAACCGAGTACGGCGAGAAAGATCGACTCTATTGTAAAGCAAGCCGAAGCCTCTCTTGCGCCGTTTGGAGAATTCAGTGAGGCGGTTCGGGTAAGAGCTAGACTGTGTTCAGTGCGCGCGCACCTTTCCGTGCTGTGCGGTGATCACGTAAGGGGATTGCGCTACCTATCCAACGCACGAGATCTGTTTGCTTCGCTGGGCCAGCACGTGGATGTGGCGATGGTGGATGCGCTGACAGCGCTCTCAATGCTCGAGGTCGGGAAGACTGCGAATCCGGGTTTGGCTGAAGAGGCAGTTCTGTACCTCCAGCGTGCCCTGCAATTTTTCTCTGCGGCTCCAGAGTATGCTTTGCGCTGGAAGCTGCTCTACTACCTAGCTGTTGCAGGTGTCATGGTAGCGCAATCGAAATCGTCTGAGCATGATAAGCTAAAGTGGCGCGAACTAGCAGCTGCGTGGCTGCGGGATGCTGAAAAAGAGTGTGCGCAGCAAAAAGCTACCCAGGGTTCGGTGGTTATGAGTGATGGTGTCTACGCTGATTTCTCGCCGGGTCTTAAGCCGGCAGCGATAGATGAGCTCAAGAGTGCTCTTGGACTGCGGGCTCGCCCCCGCAAGAAGCGCGATGCCGAGCCGCAGCTTTCTGAGCGGCCTGACGGTTATATGCACTAAACTCCCTAGTCCTGGCCTCTCGACAGCCAAGGGCAGAGCAGGTACTGTAAGGGCGCAAAGGTTAAGGGAGTTGGAAATGGATAACTCATTACATCGCGGTATTTATAGTTGGGCAAAGTCAGGGGCAAGTTTGGTTGTTCCTGGTCTAATTATTTCTGCTCTAATCATTTTTGCACCGACGGCTTTAAGAGCCGAAGAGAAGGTAGCAGTGGTGGATGTCCAACGTGTTGTCAACGAGTCCATTATCGGCAAAGCCGCTCGTAGCAACATGGAGAGTCAGATTCAGAAGGCCAAGGTAAAGCTTGGTAATCTACAGGCCGACTTAGAAAAGGGTAAGGCTGACTTGCAGAAGCAGGCGGGGATTTTGTCAGGGAGTGCTTTAGAGGAACGTAAAGAGAGCCTTGGAAAGAAACAGGTAGAAGCGCAACGTGTTTACCAAGACATGCAGGAGCAGCTTGCTAAGGCAAATGATAAAGAGATCCGGAAGGTGATCGAGGAGATTCAGAAGGTGATCGATGAGCTGGCGGACGATAAAGACTACACCTTTATCTTCGAAAGGGATCGGCAGTCGGTGTTGTATGCCAATCCCCAGTTGGATATCACCCAGGAGGTAGTAAAGATTCTGGATAAGAAGAAGATTGATTTATAGGCGAGGCGAGAATGAAGGGGGATTCTATGGCTGATGAGCAGCAGCAAAAAGTTACCATGGATATTATTGAGATTCAGAAGTGGTTGCCGCATCGGTATCCATTCTTACTGATCGACAAGGTGCTAGACCTTGTGCCCGACTCTTACATAGTAGCTCAGAAAAATGTAACGATGAATGAGCAGTTTTTTCAGGGGCATTTCCCGGAAAAACCGGTGATGCCGGGTGTCTTAATCTGCGAGGCGATGGCGCAGGCAGCTGCCGTTTTTGCCCGCTACTCCGAGCCTGTTCTGCTAAAAGAGAAGAACCTCTATCTGGTAGGGGCAGACAGCTTTAAGTGGAAAAAGATGGTTATGCCGGGAGATACTCTGACGCTAACGATGCGCTCGGTTCGAAAGAGGAATCCGCTTTGGGTAATGGAAGGTGATGTGTGCGTCGACGGTGCTGTAGTGGCATCGGGCACCATAACCGCTGCCGCAGCATAGGAGCACATGACTGATCAGGCTGCACGAATACACCCAACTGCGATAGTAGCTCAAGGGGCGGTCATAGGCGAGGGTACCACCATTGGTGCTTATTCGATTATTGGGCCTCACGTGAAACTGGGCCAAAATAACGTGGTGGGACCTCATGTAGTTTTGGATGGGCACACAACGATCGGTGATGAGAACACAATTTATCAGTTCGCCTCAGTCGGTGCGCCGCCGCAGGACCTCAAGTTTAAGGGGGAGCCGAGCGAGCTAAGGATCGGCAACCGGAATATCGTACGGGAGAACGTTACTTTGCAGCCGGGCACGCAGGGTGGGGGGATGTTAACCTCTATTGGGAATCAGAACCTGTTTATGGCGAATACTCATGTTGGGCACGACTCTCATGTCGGTAGCCGATGTGTGGTTGCCAACGGAGCTGCATTGGCTGGGCATGTAACGGTTGCAGATGGTGTCATTATTGGAGGCCTAAGTGGTATCCACCAGTTCGTGCGACTTGGCAGTGTATGTATGATCGGGGCGGGCGCAATGGTGGCCCAGGATATCCCACCGTACTGCATGGCGCAGGGAGACCGTGCGACAGTACAGGGTCTCAACCGGGTTGGGCTTGAGCGCAACGGTGGCACCCGCGAGGATTTGGCTGTGCTGCGTGAGGTGTACCGAGTAGTTTTCACGCCCCAGGGGACAGGTGCCCAGGATAAGGTATTCAAGGACCGGGTAGCATTCGCCAAAACGCTGGTGGGCAATAACGCTCGAGGGCTCGACTTTACGGCATTTATCGAGCAGACTTCGCGGGGGATAGCCGCCCACCACCGCGCTGGGGGCGATCTCGATTAACCCTTCTTTGACTTTTTATAGCTTGGCTGTTAGGCTGTGCTTTGAGTATTTGCGAAAGCATGAGAGTAAGAGGCAGGTTTGCGCAGTGTAAAAGCTGATACCTGCTTGATGTTGTTGAAAAATTTAGGAGCTTAGGATGGAGTCCTCAAGTGAGAAAACGGCCGTGGAAAGCGGTCGGCAGATGGGTGGTTTTACAGCTGAAGATGTGGCCGTTGGTTCTATGCGCCTGTCGGATAAGGACCCATCAGAGGTAGTTAAGCAGTTTCAGAGAAACTCTCAGGACTGCGGCTCTCCAGAGGTTCAGATAGCTCTGTTAACCCGCCGCCTAGAGATATTGACCAGTCATTTTGCGAAGTTTCCCAAGGATAACCACTCTCGCAAAGGGATGATGGATATCATTTCTCGTCGCAAGCAGATGTTGCGGTACCTCAAGGGAGAGGATGTAGTTCGTTACCGTAACACGATTTCGGCTCTTGGCCTCCGCAAGTAACTCGCATTACGATATGAGCGTCAGTGTTGCGCCACGTTTGCCAGCAGCAGGGGCTGCTGGAGACGGCGTGGTGAACTCGGTGAGCTCGTCTAAACGCGTCGGCGCTATTGCAATCAAAGCAGTAGGGCTTGGCTTTAATCGAAACAGTAAGGAAATTTAATGTACACAATAGAGAGAGAATTTCACGGGCGAAAGCTGCGCATTGAGTGTGGCAAGATCGCAAAGCAGGCTGCTGGTTCAGCACTGGTTACTTACGGTGAGTCCATGGTGCTTGTAACGGTATGTTACGGCCCTGAGAAAGATGTCGATTTTTTTCCGCTAACAGTTGATTACTTTGAGAAGACCTACGCGGCAGGAAAGATTCCTGGAGGGTTCTTTCGCAGAGAGGGTAAGCTCAGCGAAAAGGAGACCTTAGTATCGCGTCTGATCGACCGGCCGTGTCGCCCGCTCTTTCCTGATAATTTCCACCGCGAGGTTCAGGTCATCGCAACAGTTCTCTCGGCTGATGAGGAGAACGATACAGACGTTTTGGCGATGTGCGGAGCATCTGCGGCTTTAACCGTGTCAGATCTGCCTTTTGAGGGTCCGGTCTCTGGAGTGCGAGTCGGACGCATCAATGGAAAGCTCGTTATTAATCCCAAGCAGAGTGAGATCCCTAATTCGGACCTTAACTTCATCGTGGCTGGATCACGTGACGCTATAGTTATGGTAGAGGGAGGAGCGCAAGAGGTACCAGAGAATGAGGTTCTTGAGGCGTTGTTCTTTGCTCACGAGCAGTGCCAGGTGATCAACGACATGCAGCTAGAGCTGCAAAAGCACGTCGGTAAGCCTAAGATGGAGACACCAGTCAAGGGCTATGATGAGGCGCTCTACGCCAAGATGGTGGCATTCGTTACACCTAAGCTCAAAGAGGCGATAAAGGTTAAAGAGAAATTGGCTCGCCGTGACGCTGTTGGAGCTGCACACAAAGCTATCAAAGAGGAGTTTGTTAAAGAGGGTGATGCGAATGCTGAAGTTGCAGCAAAGCTCGCAGGTAAAGCGTTCGAAGATACCCACTACAACGTAGTTCGCGATCTAGCGATCGATGAAGGTGTGCGGCTGGATGGTCGTGACACCAAGACGGTCCGACCGATTGCGATCGAGGTAGGGTTCCTTCCACGTACGCACGGGTCGTCGCTCTTCACCCGAGGAGAGACTCAAGCGATCGTTGTTGCTACGCTTGGAACTGAGGCGGAGGCTCAGCGCATTGACAGTCTGATGGGTGACGCATCGAAGACATTCATGCTGCACTACAACTTCCCACCGTTTTCAGTAGGCGAGACTAAGCCGATGCGTGGTCCCGGACGACGAGAGATCGGGCACGGAGCGCTAGCAGAGCGCGCCATCCGTGCGGTCGTGCCGGACATCAAGCAGTTTCCTTATGTGATCCGCATCGTATCAGAGATCACAGAGAGTAACGGTTCAAGCTCAATGGCAACCGTGTGTGGCTCAAGCTTGGCGCTGATGGATGCAGGCGTGCCGGTAAAGGCCCCTGTAGCTGGCGTGGCGATGGGATTGATCAAGCGAGATAGTAAGTACGTTGTACTCACTGATATCCTCGGTGATGAAGACCACCTCGGTGATATGGACTTCAAGGTGTGTGGTACCACCAAGGGTATCACAGCGCTTCAGATGGACATCAAGATCAAGGGCCTCAGCCGTGACATCATGGACAAAGCGATGTTACAGGCTCGAGATGGGCGGCTCCATATCCTTGAGGAGATGGGCAAATCGATCAGTTCATCGCGTAAGGACCTGAGCCGTTATGCTCCGCGTATCGTTCAGATAAAGATCAACCCAGATCGTATTCGGGATGTTATCGGACCAGGTGGAAAGACTATCCGTTCGATCACCGAGTCTTGCGGTGTGAAGATGGAAGTTACTGATGACGGTACGGTAAGTATCGCGAGCAATGATGGTCAGAAGGTCAAAAATGCTATTGCTATCATCGAAAGCCTGACTCAGGAGGCTGTTGTCGGCAAGATCTACAAGGGTATCGTCAAGCGGCTCGCTGACTTTGGTGCCTTCGTTGAGATTTTACCGGGGACAGATGGGCTAGTTCACATCTCGCAGATAGCTGAGGAGAAGATTCGTAGAGTAGACGATGTCCTCAGCGAAGGCGATGAGGTTATGGTGAAGGTGCTAGAGATTGATCGACAGGGTAAGATTCGCCTCTCGATGAAGGAAGCTCAATCTGACTTGAAAGAGCAGATAGCGTAGTTACATCACGGTGTAGGCTTGGCGAAACTTGTAGCCTCTCTCTGTATCGTCCTCCTGTGTAGTTTCGGGTGCCGAGCACAGGAGGTCTCCTTTACTCCTCGCTATGACGCGATCGGCTCAGAGGTCAAGCGGTTTAAGCGAACGCCCACCCCTGTAGTCGATGCGGTTCCCGCTCCGCAACTCTATTCCCTAGGCAGGTTCAATCCGCTGTTCCAGCAGATGTGTCGGCTGCTTGAGGAGGATGGCCGTCGTGATAGGTTGTTTAGAATCGCTAAAGGGGGCTCTGATGATGAACAGGATTGCCCATCGTGCCGCGCTCTTTTTCGGCAGATCGCTCAGTCGTGTGCCGCCAAGGTTCGCGTAAAAAAGATTTCTCAGCCAACACCTGTAGCTAGGGCAACGGCCGGCGCTAGACAGGAGTTAGGTGATAGCAAAGGTTTGAACCAGGGGACGGGTGATTTATCAGTAAGACCCAGATATCCACGTACCGACCTGCTCGATGTGCTTAGCCAGCTTAGTACCGCGCTGTACGATTTTAGTCCCGGTAAGGGGCCGTGCTTCGATGCCTTAAAAAGTTTGGAGCTAAGGCTATCCACAGCACCAGACCTAGCGGTTGGCGAGCGTGAGTACTTTAGCGTGGTGATGACCTACCTAATGGCGGCTTGGGCCGGTCGCCCAGGTTCACCGCTAGAGAATGCAACGCCAAATCCAAAGGAGATAGCTGAGTTATTTCAGTAGATTAGTGCTGATTGGATCAGTCACAACCTTAGTTTCTTTCGTTTCGGCAAGCTAAAGATATGTTCTAAATGCGAGCCTTCCGTGAGATAACCGCGGCAGAAGATATTTGCTAATGCAGTGCTTATAACTCTGCACACTTGTTGACGAAAAGATCCTTCAGGATTACTATCCGGTGTTCTTTCGGCAAGGGCTTTGTGTCTCCTATTTCGGTTCGGGAGTGTGCAGGCTTGCATGGGAGTCTTAAATAATAACCTAGAACCGCATAGGCAGTAAGTAATTACATGGCAAGTTCAATTTCAGCAGGCTCATTTGGGGGCTTTAAGGGTGGCGGAGATTCCGAGGGTTCATTTGCGAGCGAGTTTGAAGCGCTCTTCCGCGACCGTGTAGACAATATCCGACCTGGCAAGATCGTTCCAGGTGTTGTAACCGCCGTCGGCAAAGAGATGATATCGGTGGACATCGGGTTTAAGTCCGAGGGAGTTGTGCCAACAGAGCAGTTTCCAAGCGTAGAGGGCAAGTTAACCGTTAAGGTTGGTGACGCAGTAGACGTGTTGATCGTAGCTCTAGAGAACGAGATGGGCCAGGTGCTCCTTTCGAAAGAGAAGGCCGATCAGAAGCGCGTATGGGAGAGCGTGGAGTCAGCTTACAAGAGCGGTCAACGAATCACCGGCAAGGTAACTCAGAAAGTTAAAGGTGGTCTACAGGTAGACATCGGTATTCCTGCGTTCCTTCCAGGTTCGCAGATCGATATTCGTCCACACCGTAACCTCGATAAGTTCCTTGGACAGGATTATGAGTTCAAAGTTCTGAAGATTACTCGCGACAAGGGCAATATCGTATTGTCTCGCCGTGCGGTTCTCCTTAGTGAGAGAGACGAGCTGCGAACAGCAACTCTCAAGGTGCTCCAAGAGGGCGTGGTTATGGAGGGAGTTGTTAAGAACGTTACTGACTACGGTGCGTTCATCGACCTCGGCGGTATCGATGGTCTTTTGCACATCACCGATATCTCGTGGGGCCGAATCAACCATCCTTCAGAGAAGCTATCAGTTGGTCAGACGGTTCCAGTGGTGGTGCTCAAGTACGACCAGGATAAGGAGCGCGTCAGCCTAGGTATGAAGCAACTTACTCAAGACCCATGGGTTACGGCGCATGAGCGTTTCCCAATCGGCGGTCGGGTGAAGGGGCGTGTTAAGTCCGTTACAGACTACGGCGCCTTTGTAGAGCTGGAAGAGGGGGTCGAGGGTCTCATTCACGTATCAGAGATGAGCTGGACCAAGAAGGTTCGTCATCCATCCAAGATTGTGACCGAAGGCGAGAGTGTAGAGGCTGTTATTCTTGGGATTGATTCCGAGCAGCAGCGTATTAGCTTGGGCCTCAAGCAGCTTATGCCAAACCCATGGGACGATCTGCAGAGGATTCACCCGATCGGTTCGCGCGTTAAGGGCAAGGTTCGCTCGATCACCGAGTTCGGTATCTTTGTTGGTATCGAGGATGGGATCGATGGACTGGTTCATATCTCTGATTTCTCTTGGACCAAGCGTATTAAGGACCCGAAAGAGATACAGGAGATGTTCAAGAAGGGAGATGAGGTTGAAGCCGTTATTCTTGATATCGATGTAGCCAATGAGCGTTTGAGTCTCGGCATCAAACAACTCACTGAGGACCCATGGATATGGATCGCTCAGCGACACCCTATTGGTACAAAGAAGAAGGGTAAGGTTACAGCGATTACTGAATTCGGAATCTTTGTTGAGATCGAGGAGGGAGTTGAGGGTCTGATCCACAATTCACAACTTGGCCTTGAGCAAGGTCAGGATGCAGCTCAGATATACCCTGTAGGCAGCGAAATTGAAGCTGAAGTCACCAACGTGGATACTCAGGAGCGTCGTATCAGCCTAAGCGCTCGCTCGATTAAGGAGCGTGCACGCAAGGACTACGATTCGTCGTACATGGGTGAAGACGAGGGAGCCAGAGTTACCTTCGGTGACCTAATCCGCGAGCAGATGCGCGGCAACGACAAGGAGTAAGACGAGTTAGTCATTACTCGTGAATGCC
>JBKCMS010000143.1:0-5620 GCA_046300175.1 Pseudomonadota bacterium
GTGGATACACCTCCGGTTTTTTCCCTCGTTTTCCTCGCCTCACCTCGCATCTCGTCAACCTCGCGACGAAGCTATTTTTAAGACCGGTTCTAGACCCGGTCTCAAAAATATCTTCTGCTCCGGTTGACGATCTGCGAGCTGCGACTTCGTCAAACTTCGCGAAAAAATCCTCAGTGTATCTCGGTGGATACACCTCCGGTTTTTTCCCTCGTTTTCCTCGCCTCACCTCGCATCTCGTCAACCTCGCGACGAAGCTATTTTTGACACCTCTTCTAGTTATTCTGCTCGGAGTTGGCTGCGGAGGCGGAACTCGAGGAAGTGGAGGCCAGCTCTACGATGGATTCATAGGAGACGAATCCTTTAAAGCGCTTCCCGGCGTAAATATCACTATTGTGCAGAGTGGAGATTCGGCGATTTCGGATCAGGATGGAAGATTTACCATAAGAACCCAAGCGTTATCAGGACAACTAACGCTTTTGATCGATAGGGATGGTGTCTCTACTCAACTAGAGACAGCAGCAGTTCCAGAGGATGCTACCCGTATCGAATTGACGATCTCTATTCCAACAGATGGGCGACCTGGAGGCTCTGTTGCCGTTGAAGTGAGGGAGCGCAGGGGTTCCGGTCCCGCTCCTACTAAGACACCAAGTAGTGACTCAGATGATTCCGACCAGCCTGATGATGATGATGATGATGATGACGATAACGATGGCAACGGTAACGATGGTGATGATAGTAATGATAGTGACGATGAGGAGGACGACAGCGACTCTGATAGCGGTGGCTCAGGAGATGGAGCAGATGACTCTGGCGGAGGTGGGTCCGGGGGAGGCGATGATGATTCCAACTCAGATTCACCTACAGATGGAGAAAAGAGGGAGGTAAGGGGTTCGCTAGACGCCGTTTCAAGCTTGGCGGTGGTGGTTGCTGGTGTGGAGTTCAAGGTCACATCAAGCTCTGAGTTTAGGGATTCAAAGGGAGAGAGAGTTTCCCTCAGCGATTTTAAGGTTGGTACCGCAGTGCGTGCACGCGGAGAATTCAGGTCTGGCCAATTGCTCCTTGAAAGGTTGGAGGCGCGCTGATAGCTGGAGTCTTATCTCATTCATGCTTTTAAAAATGAATAAGGCTGGGTCAGACCAAAGGCAGTTGTTCTATAAGTACGGCGGCGGCGTGCTCGGCGGCATGGAAGGCATCTTCGGCGCTGATATCTGCGGCGACTGTCTGCGCAAAAGCCCGCGCCTCTTGGAGTTTGCCCTTGTTGAGTAACGATCGCAGCTTCAGCAGGAGAAATATAGAGTGATCGGGTACTGCATCGGCGAATACCTCAAGCGCTTCATTACCTAGGCCATCACGAAAGAGCATATCGTGGCGCAGACATGTGCCGATAATCCGGGTTCGATCGGCAGCTGATGGCTGCGCGCCTTCGCGAAGCGCCCTAAGTGCAGATTGAATCGCTAAACTCGATGCGTAATGACTCAAGCCAAAGTTGCGTTTTTCAAGCGATATACTGGCAGAGCTAAGGTTTGCAGTTGCGCCGTAATGCCTGTGCGGAGATACCGCACGTTTCTTCATTCGGCGCAAAATATCATCTAATTCGCAAGCGCGGTGAATAGCCTGATGTTTAGCGAGGATTTCGTCGCGACCTTGCTGCGCGATTCGGCGCATTATTTTTGGGATGGCTAAGAGCGAGCTCACTTTTCCCGCCGCGTCATTTGAATCCTGAGGAGTATAGGTGATCAGGTGTTTACCGTCTTCAAAAAGTTCAAGAAGACCATTACCTGAGCGCTCTGTGATTAAGAGGGCACCACACATCATCGCTTCAAAAACCCGAAAATTTAGGTCGCCCTTTACGGTTTGGTTCAGAACTATCTCAGCATTCGGAAATATCGAAGGAAAGTGCCCCTCAAGCACCTCGATAGATATCAATTGCTGCATCGCCTCAAAAAATGCCACACGTGCCGGGTTGAGTTGGCGATTTAGGGTCCCAACGAATACTGCTCCGTACCTCTTGCTATCAGATGCCTCTACGTACTCGGAGGCCCACAGGGGGAGCCAAGAGGTTGGGGTCTCTGAATCATTGAAATAAGGTATTAGATCTTTTTGAGCTATGCAGACGTGATCAAAGCCTGTGGCGATAGCTGAGTGGCGAACATAGTGGTGGTGGGTATCGACCGAGTACATGGTGCACGGAATGTCGCAGTCCTCTAGTCCCAGTACTGCACTGGGACCACTGTTATCGAGCCAGACTATGCGGTCAGGGGCAAAACCATTTGGAAGCTCGGTTAGCAACTCGTCTATCGAGATAAGAGCTTTGGGTAGGCGGTACTCTAGATGAGGTTGAAGACCGCAGGTCAGTACCTCATGCCCCATCGAGCGCAATTCCGGAGCAAACCAATTTTGGTTAATAAGCAGTATCCGCATTAATGCTTAGATGGCGATGGAGGCCATTAGGGTTTCTGTTGAGATCGGCGCACTGGGAGCTGCGGGGCCCTAAAGTTATGGTAACTATAGATAGTTACTGGAAATATAGTCCAAATCGCAGGGCCCAATCAGGCGGCTAGCCCAACTTTAGCCTCTTCGTATATTCGGGCAGGAGGCTCCCTGAGGTCCCAGACTAGCCCACACCATGACAGAGCTTTAAGGATGTAGTGCGAGATATCTATCTCCCACCAGTAAAACCCCTGGCGCTCGGAGCCCGGGTACCGGTGGTGGTTGTTGTGCCAGCCTTCGCCAAGGGTGATTAGCGCAAGCAAGAAGCTGTTTCGACTGTCGTCTCCGGTCTTGAAGCGTGCCCGGCCGATGATGTGTGCCAGGGAGTTAATACAAAAGGTGCCGTGATAGAGCAGGGTTGTGCTGATGCAGAAGCCCCAAACGAACATCTGGAGCGGTCCCGTACCTAACTCGGGCCAGAGAGCTTGGCACAGATACCCGAAAGCGGTCACAGCACCCATAAGTATCATAGGAGGGACCAGGTGGTATTTATCAAGCCAGCGCAGCTCTGGGTATTTCATAAGGTCGCGCACAAGTTCGTTGCGGGTGCCGATAAACTGGGTGCTCAACACCCAGCCGACGTGCGCCCACCACAGACCATAGATACGGGGAGGATGGATATCCTCCTCTGTGTCTGAGTATTGGTGGTGGTGTCGGTGGTGCGAGGCCCACCAGATCGGACCTTTCTGCGCCGAGGTTGCACCGAGAAATGCCAAAACAAATTGGAAGAATCTGCTAGTTTTGTACGTCCGATGCGAGAAGTAACGGTGATACACACCAGTGATACCGAACATTCGGATGACATAGAGGGTCACGCAAACTGCCAGCGCGGCCCAGCTAAATCCGGATATAAATACCAGAAGACATCCAAGATGGATCCCCCAGAATGCAGCTTGCTTAATAAGATTGTAAGGGTGGAGCGGTTGGCCGGCTGTGGTCATGGGTAAATCACTACAAAAAATACCTACCGGGTGATACTAGACTAATCCACAGCAGACGCAATCCCCACAGAGGTTTGCCAGGTAGTGCTGGTATCACGGGTAAGAGACATGCGGAAGTTGTTGATTTCGTGGAGCTTTAATTATTCCGGTCTTAGACGGATCTAGTGGGTAATAAGGATAATAAGGGGCAGGTAGTATCTGCTCAATTTATCCTGGAAACGGCAGTTAAGGACAAAGCGGCTGTAAGAGTGCGTAACGCCGATGTCCCTCTGCTGCGGCTTGCCGCGATCTCCTCCGACTTCGTCTTCGCGCCTTTTTACGCTGCATCTTTGTCGGCGACGCCCTCGCTAGGCCTCGCAACGAGGCCCATCGGTCTTATCTACTCGGGCTTCCTCGCACCTAAGGGCTGTTCCCACAGTAACGTCAGTTGGAGAAGTCCGCTAAAACTGCCAGAGTCGCTGCGTGCTTAAGAGAGGCGGCTACGCCGCATCTTTTAGGTTCAACGAGCGTGCAGGGCAGTGATGGGAACAGCAATTCTTGTCCAAGCTGAGGTAAGGCCAACAAAACCGCATCCTGCTGCGAAATCGGATCTTGAGCCGCTTTTCGATTTTCATCACGAGGAAAAACCTTCGAAGTATCGCAGAAGATAAAAAACTCTAGCTTTAGAAAGAGACTATCTAGTTGCTGATAAACGTGGGAGTATTCCCATTCATTTTTTTCAAAAATGAATGAGGCTGGGTTTATCAACTCAATTTTCACAGATGGACAAGCTCTTCGCCGCTACAATTGACGATGGAAAGTAGCGCGCCTTTTCGCCTGTTTGCAAAATTTTCGCCGCGTTAAAACCAGGTACGAAATTAATCACGAACGCTATCTCGCTTTCGTACAACTCGCTGCTATCTTTATCTGTTTCAGCGGCTTTCGAGATGGCTTCTGGTCCGCATATTTCATGAAGCCTGCTACTGCGAGCGACGATAACGGCGCTTTTCCGGCTCAAAAATCGATTTTCGGACCGGAATGTATCGTGATACGATTGAAGCCCCGAAAATCAATTTTTGAATTCGCCCTTCGGGTCCGAAAAATCACCATTCTCGGCGCTCTCGCGACGCAGTTTGATGAAATATGCGGCTAGAAACTCCAAAGTTAAATAAACATCCAAACGCCGAGTGCCTCGTGGGTGATTTTCGGGGCAGGCTGGGGTTGGACAACACAGTTGGGATGATCCATAGTATTTGGTTAGCAGCAATCCGTTTACAGGGGTTGTGCTTCTGTTTTGCGAACCTAATTGGCTGTAATTGCTCAAGAGGAAATTCAAACCGATGGCAACTGAATGTAATTCCCTACAAATCGCAGACTTTGAGCGGTATCACGCCGACATGATAGTACGAACGTCTCCTCCAGTAACACTTAAGGAGTTGGTGTGCACATTTCTAGCTACCTTCTGTCTGGCCCCTTTTAGTTTTGTTGGTTTTATGGTCATCCCAATGATCGGGATGATTACGGTGGTATTTACAGCTTTTATTACCAGCATGTATCTCGTTTCAAGAAGGTCGTGGGCAGTATCGTTGACTGCAGTTGGGGGTACGGTAGTTTTTTGGACGATATTGTTCAACACAATCCAAGGTATAAAAAATCAGCTTGAGGTAGTTCTGTTCTTCTTCACGGCGACGGCGATCCCGGTGTCTATCATTTTCTGTATTTTGATTTCAGCACGCACCTGGATGCTTCGTGGGGGCGTGGAGTAGTAGCCAGTAAACGCTGCTTTCTGACACCATTGCCAAGATTTTTGCGAACAAGACTAAGCGATCTTTCTAATTTGCGAAAAATAGCAGCTCACGTGCACGCTATCCCTTCCCTCTGTAAGTAAGCGGAGTCTAAAAATCATTAGGCGCTGGCTCGACGCTGCTTAGCAGAGGTGGCTAAAAGGATTCGTACGATGGGGAGTTCATCGACCGTTAGACAAGCTCACGGTAGGCACCGTGTGGTGAGCTTGTCGCCCTTATGATGTCCTTGATTGAGTGCGCGTTTTACTGACTCAATCTAGTAAGATTTGATTCGCATCCGCGAATCGATAGCGTTCTCCAAAACTCGGGATTTCGCTACGGACTTTTGGAGAACGCTATAGTGACGTGCAAAAGTCCGTGCCAGTAAAACTGGCAAGGCTTTTGCTGGACATCACTATAGGTTGT
>JBKCMS010000144.1:0-3827 GCA_046300175.1 Pseudomonadota bacterium
GTGGATACAACCCTGGCGGATACTTCGCCGAGGTGTCTCCCATACGCCACAACCCTAGCACTCTTCTCGCTTCCTGCTTTAGTTTCTTCAAAAATCTTATGTACTCAATCCGAGCTGTTCGGTCATCCGAGAGGCACCACATCTTCTTCCCCTTGCGGTCGGGCCTATAAGTCAGATCAAGCCCCTGCTGCATAAGCTTCTCGCGCCCTATCACTCGCTTACGCTGGCGCTGACGCTTTCGCTCGGCTCGTACCTCAAGGTATCGGACAAGTCGTATAACCCGAGCGTTGATCTGCTCCTGTTGTACTGGGTCAGTAATCCCAAATGCTTCAAGCCAGGCGTTCGGCTCCAGGACAAACGGCTCAACCTCGTGTGAATCCTTTAGTAAACGCTCGGCTTCCCTGGTGTACCCGGCTAGGTTATGGCTGTCCGGTGTTAGTTCCCTGTATTGTGGTCGCCTAATCCTCTTCCATAACTTGGTAAGCTTACCTTTTAGAAACATATTCCAAGAGGAGAATCCCGGGTACTCATCAACTGAGTTGACCAGGTTGTCTTTAACCGGGTTAGAGTAGATGTATCCGATAAAAGAGAGTGTCTTTGTCATCGTGAGCACTGTGGGGCTATCGTACCCAGCACACCAGATAGTGCGCTTTTTCCTTCCTAGCATAGCATTAAGGGCGTGTGCTGATTCGGTTTTAAAGTGTCTAACAAACGCCGGGACATCATCCGGATTACGTACCACAGCTATTAGGTGTACATGTGTAGCCTCCACCACAAGGTGACAGATTACAACCGGATAGGTGCTCTGCGCCGCTGCTAGGCAGCTCCTGATGATAGCGAGACATAACGGGTTGCTCAGTAAAAGCAATCCCTCCTCAACAAAGAAGGTGATAGCGATAACACTGCCATTTGCATGGTATTTCATTGTTACTCCCTTTGTGCCGACACAAATGCGCCACTTACTGGAATTTTTTATGTGTCACTACTTCATGTAATCGATGGTTGAAGAGGAAAAGTTGCGCGCTTGAGATGGAAAACGGAGCTAGATCGCTATCTGGCAAAAGTAGCCCGGCTACAGTCGGGCACAGTCGGGCAGCTAAAGCCTAGTAAAATTTCAGGGCGTTATATCCACTCCTCTCTTCGAATCGGCCTCATCTTTCTGTTTCCATCTTTAAATGATGCCTCTCTCATCTCTAAAGTGAGCTGTGTTGGTCCCATTACATGAGATAACATCGATTGAAGCCCGATCAATGAACTACTCAGCCTCTCTCCATCACCCTGAAGCTTCGGATCAAACACTCTGAGCACCACTGTACCTGGACCTGTTTGAACAAGCTCAAATTCCTTCACTGAGAAGCCGTTCTCGTACTGCCACCTATAGGTTATATCCAAAAGCGTGCCAGCTGGAGCAAAGCTACCATCGTGCCCGATAAATGCATCGTTCTGGCGACCTTCGATTCTATGGAGCACAGGCCACCCGATCCCTGAGTCACTTTTGGCTGCTCCGATTTCAATTATGTCCCCCTGAACATAGCGGATAAAAGGCATCGCTCTATTCAACAGATTAGTTCCCACTGCACGACCAGATCCCTCCGATGCAGTCGTGCCGTCGTCCTCAAGAACACTAAGAACAACGGCATCTGCACACACTCTGTAGACGTGATCCGGAAGCTCAATAGCGATGCGGGTAAGCTCTTCTGAGCTGTATTCATCAAGCACTGGCACGCCTAGTTGTCGCTCAAGTTCACGACGACGCTCAGCGCTCGACATCTCTGAATGAGTGACGACTAGCTTTAGGCCTCCAATCACCTCCGGAGAAAGATGCGGAAGAATTGACTCAAGGTTTGACGGATAAAGCGACAGAATCTCTGGGCGTATGTTTGATACTATTCTACCGATCTCATTTGGCTTAATTAAGCTACTAATAAACACAGTTGGATAATCATCGCTACTATTTAGGCTATGCACCCACCACGGGACTGTGTAAACGTGCGCGATAGTATCGTGTTTATGGTACTTACCACCCGTTTGCAGAGTAAATTGCTGAACCCCCTGGATACAATCCTCGATGATAGCTTTTTCATCAACGTGTATCCGAACGGTTTGGCCAGACGAGCCACTCGAACGTGTCTTAAACAAAGAGCTCTCTGGTATGGATGCATCGGTGCATCGATCGGGAAAGCTATCAATCAGCTCGGCCTTAGTAACCACCGGCAAGCGGTGATAATCAGCCCATGATTTGAGGTCGCCAGGCTCAAAACCAACGCTACGATATTTATCTCGGTATAGCGGTATTGACGTGTAAGCCAGCTGTACAAGGCTTTGTACCTGGACAAACTGTTCGTGCAGAACCTGCTCAGGATCCTTATATGCACTCTGAATCGTCTCGGTTATTTTCTCCTGAGTAGCCGCCAGCTCTAAGCGGGCTCGAAAGAGGTCGCTGGTACTTTGCATCTTCGGAACCACCTTCTCTTCCCAATACTCGCAACTTCGAGCAATTCTGACAGCTGCCTGCTCGTGCGACTTCGCAGGGCACATCGAGTCGGCGCCGCTACCTGTTTCCTCATTCGCTATAATTGATGGCACGAACAACGCGTCAGACGGATCACCGGTGGGACTTTCAACCGGGCCTGCACCTGAGGGCATTGATGCAAACGGAGAATTGATACCATCATGTGCCCTAGGGGAATTATGATCAGGATTCATACTAATATACTCTCCAAGCTAATCAGATCTCTCTCGCAGAAACCCTCAATTTGCGAGGCAGTGATACACCAGTGTTCAAAGATACTGAACCATTTTTGTTACACTCTGAATTCACACCTGATTCTGCAGTGCGACAACATGCGACAGAAACCTGCATAAAGCAGTCAGATTACCAGACAAAGCGCTATGATCAGGATTGATTTGAGCTAGATGAAATAGTCCGGCCTAATCGTGAGTCGATAGGTAAGTTCAGGTCCAGTCGTATCTGTAGCCGAAGGGCTGCGAATCCACCCCTGGCTTTCGTATAGAGCTACTGCTGCTGTGAATATCTCTCGCGTGTTAAGCTCTATCTCGCAAGCCCCCTCTGCCCGCGCGCATTGAGTCATATGAGATAGCAGTTGGCGTCCATAACCAGATCGCCGCTCTCCCTCTGCGACATACAGATGCCGAATAGTTGCTCTATTAATTTCCCTGGAACTCTCAAGGAACTCAAGAATGCCAACGCCTATCACTCTACCGCTTTTGACAACGACAAACTCCCGAATTTCTGGGGGATTTTCACCGAAAATAAATATCTCCCGATCCCACTTATAGGCATCAGGGACAAGCCCATAAGAACGTAGCGCAGTAGTGACTATATCGATAACAGCCTCACGGTGGCAGATCGAGCCAGCTACGATTGGCACACTAGAGAGATGAATATTTTTAGACACATACTCCATCGGGCCACTCCATTCGAGATACTAAACCCAGCCTCATTCATTTTTGAAAAAAATGAATGAGAATTGCTGGGCGAGCGCAATCTTGGCCCATTAAAATCAAGGGAACAGCCAAGTTGCGCCGTAGAAGACAACAAACTCCTATGTGCTTAAGCGTGTGAAATTTTAATGTCATGAGAGACTCTAGCTCTGGACGGTACTGCTTGATGTTAGCAAAGAAGCTCATAATCGCGGCTTTGAAATCAGCAAATCGCTCGTAGCACAGGATGTTTTTTCAGGTAGTTAGTGACGGTGTTGCCGCTCAAAAAGAGGTACTCCGCGATGCTCTCTGATGACTTACCTGCATCGAGCAACAATATGCACTTAATCCTGTCTCAAGAAGCGCGCATAGCGCTCCACCCG
>JBKCMS010000145.1:0-10635 GCA_046300175.1 Pseudomonadota bacterium
ACTCGGTGGGATCTCGGTCGCCCGGATGGCGACCACAGGCACGCAAGTGCCTGGAGCGACGCGCAATCGCGCGCCGGTTTGCGCGCGATTAAGCTTGGAGCGAGCCGGGAAAACCCCATGGACGGGGGTTTCCCGGCGGTCTCCAGCTGTTCCGTTTTGGTCCCCTTGACCGGTAGTTAGTTTTGCCACCCCGCTTTGCTCCGCAAAGCCGCCCCTTAATAGGGGCTAGCGCTACCGTCGCTGCATTTTCCCAGTAGTTACTTTAGGGACATTATCCCTATGACTTTGAATCATCTTTGGTAAAATCTTACGGAAGTTTTAGCTTCTGCCCGGCAACGATGGTGTTGCCACGCAATCCGTTGGCTGCCTTCAGGCGTTCAATCGACACACCTCTCTTCTGCGCTATGGTCGCCAGAGTATCACCAGGCCGAACCACAACATATCGCACTGCTGACGATTTTGGGGCAGGTCTGCTGGGCGTCTGAGGTGCCCGGCTATATCTGGATATCCTCAACTGCTGACCGGAACTAACCTTGGAAGATGATAACCCATTTGCCCGCATAAGATCCGTCGGAGCGAGCCCGAATTTGCGAGCTATCGAGTCGATCGTCTCTCCTCTCTTAACTTTGTAGATCGACTGCTGCGACATGTTTGCGACAGGTACTACGCGCGATGTTGGTGGCACTGAATCGGTTTCGACAGGTATGTCAGTAGCTTCGCTCCCTAGGACTCTATCTGCACGCTCCTTAAAACCTATTGGCACCTTCAGGGTGTAACCTGACGGTATCGATGCGCGCCCAGCCCACACCGGGTCAAGCAGCCCATAGTTAGCTTCCCGAAGGTCCTCTGTAGGAATACCCAAGCGAGCTGTTACCACTGAAGCTGATACAGGGCGCCGCAACGGATATGATACCACCCGTAGCGGCGGCTCTTCCTTGACCTCTGGGAAATATCTTTGATGATCTTCAAATATCTCCACTGCTGCCAGAAATTCAGGATAGAAATTCGTGGATGCAAATCCGAAATACCGGTCGTTAGGATCTTCTATAATTCTAGCTAGGTCCTCGGTGCCAGCCTTACGCACCTTAGAACGCACGCCCCCAACTCCGTGATTGTAGCTGGTAACCGCCAGAGGCCATGAGCCCAATGATTGATAAGCTGACCGGAGATACTCAGCGGCAGCCCGCGTAGCTCTTAGCGGGTCTCGACGCTCATCCACGTAACGGCCCACCAGCATTCTGTGAGCGCGCGCAGTACGCGGCATAAATTGCCAGATCCCTGCGGCCCCGACACTGCTGTAAGCAGTGTAGTCAAATGATGACTCAATAAAGGGCAGTCGAGTAAGCTCGCGAGGGAGTCCGAACTCCTGAACAAATATCTGCTCCATTATCGGCAGATAGCGCCATGCGCGTCGAACTGCTTCGGCATAGCGCTCACGAATTCCAGTTTGGGTTCGAATAAGATCCTGCTCTACCCAGACTCGCAGAACCTCTCGCGGCAGCTTCCGCTCGGATATCTGTTCAAGCGCGCGCTCCTGAAAGCTGGTGCGCGCATCTCCACCGTCTGCCAACTCTAGAAGCTGATTCTTTACATCATCTACTGTGCGCTTTACTACATCGCTCTTGTAAACCTCGAATGCAGTCTTAGACATCGACTGATATTCCCGCGATAGGTCGATGACGCCAAAGACTATCTGCGGAAAATCCCTGTGATGGATGACCGAGTGCCCACCCCCAAACCGGGTAAAGATATCCTTCCAGAAATCTACACGTGGTCGCAGCCTCTCAGGAACAGCGAATGCTCCTCCGCGGGACTCTGAATGGACACTCGACTTTAGACCGAGGTTTGCGCCTACGCCGGGGTTTGCGCAGGCCGCATTACAACACGCGAGCACTGAGACAAATATCGCTGAAAGTGTCCGAAAGAGCGCGCCAGGCGCCCTGCGATAAATTTTTAGGTTCGTAAACATCGCACTCTCACGAAAAATACCCTGCCTATCTCAACTTTTGAGAACACGGACCACGCCAGTATTAAAGTTTACACGACAAGCCTGAACGCACAACCGATCGTTAGAGGAGTTTTTAACCTATCTCAAAAGAGGCTGGCAGTGATGAGTACTAAGCAAGCGAGTTAGGCACAAGAAGTGAATCCGCGGGCTCGCCGCAGCCAAGTTCTACTTGGATGTGCAACGTGCCGCATCCAACTCAGCATCGCTCAGCGATGTGGTCTCCGAGGAGTTAATTTCGATAAACTCTTTTAGGTCATCTGGAACTCCGGAATCCTCGAATATAGCCTCCACCGGACACTCGGTTTCACAAGCTCCGCAGTGGATGCACTCGTCGGGATGGATCATCAGCATCCCCTCATCATCATCGCGCTTTGGATTGCGCTTAAAGCGATCGTTATATTTGCGCTTTTTGATGTTATAGAAACAATCTACCGGGCAGACCTCTACACACGAACGATCTTTAGTTCCAAGACAATTGAGAGTAACGACGTAAGCCATGAATTTTATTCTCTAAATACTTTGAGGTTTTAACACTTCAGTCCGGTGACTACGCAGCCTAGAGCGCATACCTGCTGCCCCCGTTTGCGACCATTCTGACCAGAGCCTATTCTGGGCGCGATAGTACACGAAAAATCGGACTGTCAAAAGAGGCACAGTGTGCCTACCCTTCTGCAGCCTCTCAGTCTAGTTATCGGTCTAATTAGTTGATATTTTTCTCATCGCGAGCTACAAATAGAGGCTCGCGGAGGTGTCAATACCATCCGGGCTCTTAGGTTTGCGACGAGTCACCACGAGGGCAGCCCTAGCAGGTTGCATTTTTGGTAAGCTGTGCAGAAGAGAGTAGAGGGATCACAAGGAGTTCCACAGTTGGCGCTCTCAAAGACCTCTCCATTCCCGTACCTAAAGAGAGCACCACCCCCCTGCGGCCCGATCGCCAAGTTGGCTAAGGCAACGGTTTGCAAAACCGTCATTCGCCGGTTCGAATCCGGCTCGGGCCTCCAGTTAGTTTCAACCTAAAAAGAGCAGTTAAGGTGGGGCAGAATGGAGCAGCTGGTTAAAAGCACAAAGGATTTTGATATTTTCGGCGCGGAACCCTGGCACCGTCAGGGTGAGCACCGAAAATTCAAAAGCCGCAGTGATTTTAGCCAGACGCGCCATTCTGAAACCCGCAACTGCTCTTTTTAGGATTATGGTTCGAGCTTTGTCTACAAATGGCACCATACCACTTACTTTGCGTTTTTGGTTTGCATTTCGTTTTTAAAAAAAGAATGAATCAGGCTGAACTCGCTAGGATACTCCGGCTCGAGCGCTTAGTTCACCCCGAAAATCGCTTTCTATCTCGATTTGCTCCCCACTGCGCGGATGCCGAAAAGCTAGCCGGCAGGCGTGCAAGAAGAACTCGCGTGGCACAGCGCACAGCGCCCCAACAGAACGACGTGAACCATAGAGTAGGTCGCCCACAAGGGGATAGTTAATGTGGGCGGCGTGAGCTCGTACTTGGTGTCGGCGCGCAGGCGACGCCGTGGCCTGTGCTACTGTTATGTCGAACTGCTCTAGGTAATTAAGGGGCTGAAAGAGCGTAGTTCCCGGGAGTGCTCGCACTGGAGGGCTGGGTGGGCGCGAATATATCTTCATCTTCTTGGCACCACGGTGCGGTGAACCGATAAAAGTTGAAACGGTAATGGCTTCGGAGAGCTTGCCTTCAAGTAGCGCTACATAGCTCTTCTCAACTTTACCATCGCTAAGAGCGCTGTAGAGACTATCCCACATCTCTCTGCTCTTGGCCCCAACAAGAACCCCACTCGTTCCAAAATCTAACCGCTGCACTAGCCCTCCATCAAGGGGAGAGCGAGAAGCGTTCGCAAGCTTAGGATCGTACGCAAGTAGATCATCAGCAAGAGAGTGGCCGCCTTCTTGCGGTATTTTTACGGAGTGCATTCCAGCGGGCTTATAGACCGCAAAAATGTCGTTATCGTTGTAGAGAAAAGTTATGTCGGCCACACGGGGAGAGAATGCTCTACTTACGGTTAAGCTCCTCAGATACCCAGTACTTGGTTCCAGCGATACTTGCGCTAACTAGGGCACCTGATTCAGCGATGTTGAAGAAGGCCATACCACCATTAAATTTAACTTCGGCAGCGGCAGCAGCTTTTCCTAACGCAGCATCGGCACTGGTGGTTGCTTCCCAGCCAGATTCAATAAAGCTGCGGAAAGCGCGCTCAGTTTCAAATAGGAATACAGATTGATAAAACTGCACGCCTGCTCCGATGTTGGCCCCAAGCGAGCGCATACGCATGTAGGTCCTTTTGCCTGAGCTTTTATTCACCGCAACGCCTGAGCCTGAGCCTGAAGCGAGGAAAAACGCAGTCTTACGATTGTCGAACACAGCATATCCATAAGACGAGTCAAAGAGCTGCTTTGCTGCCGGTACTGCAGCAAAAAGATGCTTGAGAGAAGCGTCTGCGGTTGCATCGATCTCACGTCGTGCTTGGGCAAAGTTCACATCGCCCGTTATTCGATCGCTTACCTCGCCAACAGCCTTGCCAACTGATTTTGCCGTATCAGAGACTGTGTCCCCTACAAAATCGGCAGCTCCTGTTACCGCGTCCTTGATCGGACCAGCTGACGCCACGTCGTGAAAAGCTAAAAGCATAGCTAAACAGGCTATCGGGGTTGTCGCCAGGCACAAACTTAAACGTCTCATAGCTAATTGCTCCTTCAAATCTATTAGTAAACAAAGGTAATTGTTTGGTGCAAGGGCGCTTTATGCGCCACCTCCAGCAGCTTGAGAGGTTAGCGCCTCCATCACTCTCTGTAGATTAAAGCTGCCGGGTTTCTGTCGAGGTGGAAACTCCTTGAAGCTCTGGAGCCATCCTCCTACGTGCGCAGCTGCAGGAGCGATCACAAACATGTGCTCAAGGAACCATCTCTGGTAGTCCATTCCGATGTCGTGCGCTAACTCAAACGGGTCCATACGCAAGTTGGTGATCAGCGGGGCACGAAGCTGCTCAAAAGGCTCAAGCCACACATGCATGCCGTGAGCATTTTGACGGAGAAATGTAATCTTCCAGTTCTCGTAGCGCAGAGCTGCCGCGTCTCCGTCGTCGGTAAAGTATATAAAATCTTTTCTCGGCCAAGCCTCGCTACCCTGGAGGGCAGGCAAAAGGTTGTAACCATCAAGGTGTACTTTGTATGAGCGCGTTCCGATCTTATCACCCTTTAATAGACGCTCTTTTGCTGTGGTATCTCCAGCAGCGGCGAGAAGAGTTGGTAACATATCCTCGTGCGCGCCGATATCGTTAACGATAGTTCCAGCCTTAATTACACCGGGCCACTTGATAGCACATGGAACTCTGTAACCGCCCTCCCATTGGGTGTTCTTCTCGCCACGGAACATCGTAGTGCCGCCGTCTGGCCAGGTGAACGCTTCTGCGCCGTTGTCTGTGGAGTACATAACTATCGTGTTCTCTTCGATGCCGAGCTCTTTTAGCTTAGCCAGCAGTTCACCTATCTGTCGATCGTGCTCAACCATACCGTCTGCGTATATTCCCAGACCGGTTTTTCCAGCTACGCCATCTTTCAGGTGGGTGAAGATGTGCATCTTCGTTGAGTTCCACCAAACAAAGAAAGGTTTATCCTCCTTAACTGAGCGCTCCATGAAATTAAACGCCTTAGCGTTAACCTCCTCGTCGATCGTTTCCATACGCTTCTTTGTGAGAGGTCCGGTATCTTCGGTGCGACCATCTGCAAAGCTGTGAATAACACCCCTAGGACCAAAGCGCTTCTTGAATTCAGGATTTTTTGGGTAGTCTGGATGCTCAGGCTCCTCTTCAGCGTTAAGGTGGTAGAGATTTCCGAAGAACTCATCAAAGCCATGAGCGGTAGGGAGCATATCGTCACGATCGCCTAAGTGATTTTTTCCGAACTGCCCAGTTGTATACCCTTGAGCTTTTAGTAAGGTGGCGATCGTTGGGTCCTCTTTTTTCATCCCTTCTGGTGCTCCCGGTAGCCCCACTTTGGTGAGTCCGGTACGAATCGGCGACTGGCCGGTGATAAAAGCAGCACGACCGGCGGTGCAGCTCTGCTGTCCATACCAATCGGTAAACAGCGCGCCTTCCTTGGCGATACGATCGATGTTTGGGGTCTTGTATCCCATCATCCCCATGTTGTACGCCCCTACGTTAAAGAGTCCGATATCATCTCCCCAGATTACCAAGATGTTCGGCTTTTTGTTTTTTGCCTGCGCTGATACATCGCTGGCTGCAAAAATAAACGCTGCAAGTGCTATCGCTAAACTGGAAAAAAGAGTAGTTCTTACCTTCATACGGTCCTCTATAAAAAGTACGGGCAGGCCAACGATTGTCGCATCAAACTAGCAAAAAGCAAGATGGAATACGAACTGTTTATCGGATTAGAAATCTTGGTAAGCGGTCAAAAGTCCAGGTAGGTAATTGTCGTCTTTCTAACTTTGCACACGGCAGTTATCCTAGAGGTGTTTTATTACACCGCTTTTGTAGATCGGAGCCGTTTTATGCGCACCTCACTAGCAGCTTTTTTCGCAGCAGTTGTAACTTTTCTGACACCAGTAGAATCATCAGCAGATGATTGGAACTTTGTTGTGGCTCCGTATCTCTTGGTGCCTAGTATCTCCGGCGATGCCTCCCTGGGTCGGATTGACGACGCAGAGGTAGATATATCTGGTTCCGACATCTTAAGCTCATTGGAGCTAGGTGCTATGATCCAGCTTGAGGCACGACACTCAAGTGGCTGGGGCGCCATGGTCAACTATGCATTTATGGATTTAGGCCAGGATTTCTCCGGTCCACTGGGGTATACCAAGGTTGATACGGATGTTTTTCAGGGGATTCTTGAAGGATTTGCTACGCATCGCCTTGAGTATCAGGGGGGTACGGTTGATCTCTATGCCGGTGTGCGCTGGTGGGATATCGGGCTTGATGTTGATGCTAGCATCCCACGGGGCGCAGTGAGTTATAGCCGCGATGAGGATTGGGTTGATCCTGTAATAGGAGTGCGGTGGGCACCACAGGTCGCTGAATCTTTTCGTTTGCTGGTTCAGGGCGATGTCGGTGGTTTCGGCGTAGCGTCCGACTTTACCTGGTGTGCCCAAGCGGGAGTGCTGTGGGATGCAAGCGCAACAACATCTGTAGCGCTACTATACAAGGCTCTCGGAGTTGATTATCAAACTGGAACCCGCGGAACGCCATCGTTTTTTGAGTACGATACGATCACTCAGGGACCACTACTGGGGCTAGTGCTTAGGTTTTAAATGTCTGAATTTACTTGGGAAATAGTAGGGTAAAAGCCGCACGAGCTCCCCACCCCTCAGGGCCACCATCTGGCGATTCAATCCAATAGCGTGGTCCTATGCCGAACTGCATGGGTTGAGAGCCTATTTTAAAGAGTTGGCTGACAATTAAATTAACCGGAGTAGACCAGTTCCGCTCGTGCCAGTTATAGCTCGATTCGCTGTTTATGGTGATGGTGGTCTTAGTCGATGTTATGTAGCTGATAAATGGCTGTATGAATGTCGAGTTTACATCTCTACGTGAATCATCACCAGCATACGACCAGATGTGATTTGTCAGCCCCCCAAAGGTCCAAGCGCCTTTCTGACGTAATCCAACGAAGGTTGGACCGAGGCCCCACTTTTCAGCTCCCAGGGTGTTATCTGTGGCAGTAGGTAGCAGCAAGACTGGACCAGCTCCCCAGATAAGCCCGTTTGAGGTCGGTTGCTTCGGAGAGAAGAAGAAGCTCTGAAGAGTGTCTCCAAGACCACTGGAATCGGATTCAACAGAAGGTTCGGAATGGGCAACAACCGGTAAGATCGTTCGCGAGATCACATTAAATGATTCACTCACCGAGAAGGGAATCACGGGCTGAATGTTGACCAGGTGTTTAGAACCCTGATCGGTAACCCCGTACTTGTCATCAAAGTTGTATTGCAGAGGAACGCTTATAAGTGATGCTACCGGATTGGCAAGTTGCTGCGCTAGATCGGCATCTTCATCAGCGTAGCAGGGTGCTGAAATAAAAAGAGAAAACAGGTAAGAAAAAATCCCCAAGGCAATAGTGGTTGAGGTATTATTTAGTTTTACCGACACGGATAAAGCCTCCCAAAAAGTTAAATAAACTTTGCATGTTTTGTGTAATTTGCATCAGTTTTATCGTTCCTGACTGCAGTTTTAGGATCACGGCTAACGTCTGCGAAAACCACCACCCCCACCACCTCGACTAAATCCAGCAGCGCTAGCTCTACTGGCAGCACCTCTTGCGGCAGCACGATTAACCGAGCCTTGACTGCGGTTCATACCAGAGAGCCCAGCTCCTCCAGAGCGATAGTGCTCGGTAACCCTCGGAGTATTAGCCTGCGCTGTTTGTCGAACCCCTGGGTTATCTCTGATCTGGCCCGCACGTTGGTTTACTTTGTCGCGATCTATTGACCTTGCTCGCTCTGAAAAGGAGCTTTGATTGCGTGCTTCATTGAGGCGCTGATTGGCAGCTGCCCGATCAAAGTTTGAATTCTGAGCCCTCTTTGCAGCCTCGCTATCGCGCAGCGAAGCATAGCGTTGATCGAGGGCGCCGCTTTGGTGAGACGATCGAGCATTTGTTACGCGGGTTTGAGCTTCGGCCCTCTTTTCGGGTGTCCACGAGGATCCTCTTCTCTGGCGTTCATTTCGCCAATCCTGTTGTTTGCGGCCGAGGTCCTGCCGGTATTCACGCCAATCATCTCGATTGTTCTGCTGCCACTCCTGACGTTCACGCGCAAAATCGTAGGCATCATCCCAGCGATCCCTTCGGTAGTTAACCCAGTTGTTAACTGCAGGGCCCCCATACCAGAATCCCGGACCATAGAATCCTCCGCCATAGTAGTAGTGATCGTCGTGGTGGTCCCCCATGGCATATCCAAGAGCCATACCAACCCCAAATGATGCTAACGGCACCAGCCATGAAGAGGTAGTGCTTACTGGCTTCTCATAAACCGTAGCAGTTGTCGTGGCAGGGACGTATACAACCTGTGGATTAGTCGGCTCAACTCGGATTACGGTGCTGTTGTTTGGGCCTTTCTCCTCGATCACGTGCTGTTGCTCGGATTCCTTAAGGTTTCCCACAGTTTTAGCTCGAGCGCGCATGGTTTGAATGGCACCTCGAAGCTCCTCGTTCTGATTTATGAATGCGGACCCAAGAGTCAGAGTCCAATCTATGTCAGAGGCAAGTTTCACGAGAATACTTGGGTAGTTCGCGACTCCCTTTACCGAGTCGTCCCAGGGTTGTTCCTTAATTCCCTTAGGGTCTTTGCCCTGCTCGTTATACATCGCCGCATCTAGAAGCTGCTCGGGAAAAGTTGATGCAGCCAAAACTTGCTGCAACAAGAGATCGGGGTATAACGCAATTGGTTGTACCAGCTTTTCCAGTTCCAGTTTCGATAAGAGAGTGGGAGCGCCCAGGTTAGTAGTTGCTGATTGCGCCGTTTGCGCAACAGAGGAAGTGCAGGGATGGGAGGCAAGGAGAATAAGTGTGGTGAGTATGGTGGCAATTCGAATCATGGTCTTATCTCTATTCTACGCGGGTCCATGTATCATCTACGGTGAGTTGTGATAGGTCTCTATAGTCGATGCTACTTCCGAGATTCTTCTCGAATATCCAGCCCCTCTCATTGGCAGCAAAGGTCATAACCCCACTCTCATTCCACACGCTAGGAGTAGAAAAGAGCCAGTAGCGTCCGGGCTTTGAAAGTGTGTCAACCGGCGCACCCGGCTGGGCCGGATAAAAGAGCAGCTTGTAGAAGTAGCCGTGAAAAGGTTGCGGCTCACCCCCCGATGTAATCGAGTAGCCCTCGTGAGTAGCTCTAGCAAACGCTGAGCTCAAAGGGCTGTTCTGCAGATCTTCATCAAAAGTAGGCCAATAGAGTCCGTCGTTGGACCCAGGGGTGCTGATAATCCTCTCGGCATACTGGTATACGCCGTCTCCGTTCCAGTCTGTGGCAGCATATAACCGCTGCGCGAGATAGATGGAACGTACAGTCTCGAGTGTGGAGAACTCATTTTCGCCGATTCGGCGCGAGAGCACCTCATCTTTGCCAGCTTCCGCGTCAAATATCCAGGAGTCGCCACGTTGCACTAGAGGCGCAGCAAATGGCCACTGCTTATTACCGAGCAAGACGACGTATTCGCCGGGGTTTCTGGGGTGTAAGGAGTGGCGCTCTTTAAACATTAGGCTAAACCGGTCGGTACGTTGCCGATCTAGTGTTTGGTCACCACTGTCGAGGAGGAATTTACCCTGTGAGCCTAACAGCGCAGCTGCCTGACTGAGATCGTTGCTCGCCACAACTTGCGCCAGCTTGGCGACAGCGGCTTCCGGCGAGGCAAAGCGCTCTGGGGCATTAATTCTGGCGGCGCATCCGACCACAGATAGCAGCGCTAATGCAAGGGTAACTTTAGCAAGACTTGGATATTTCATCGTATTGGCTCAAATTGTGATCGATAACTATAGTGACGTGCAAAAGTCCGTGCCAGTAAAACTGGCAAGGCTTTTGCTGGACATCACTATAGGTTGTTGTTTTGATTCGCATCCGCGAATCGATAGCGTTCTCCAAAACTCGGGATTTC
>JBKCMS010000146.1:0-16358 GCA_046300175.1 Pseudomonadota bacterium
AACTAAGTCGCTTGAGTATCTCTGCTCTTTGCTGCGGTGTGTGTTTTAGCTTTTTCATCGACTACCCTCGAAATATTGATGACGCTTAACACTATCGATAATTTTGCAGCGCGGTTAGAGCGGCGCTGGGTGGACGGTTACTGTGCATCCACAGTGCATCCAACTTTTGAAAGCTCTAGAAATTTCAGGGAAGTGGGGTGAAGCCCCGTTTAGGGGCGAGAGGGGCGGCAGCCCCTTGGCGAGAACGCCGAGTGGGAAAAACTGGGGTGGAGTATCTAAATTCGTGTAACAGCCCAAAACATAGATGTAATTCCCAGCGTGCATCCAAACTGCATCCAACTTTTGAAAGCTCAAGAAATGTCTATCAGGCGGGGTGAAGCCTCAGGGAAGCGGGGTGAAGCCCCGATCAGGGGCGGGAGGGGCGGCAGCCCCTGGGCAAAAGCGCCGAGCGGGGAAAACGATGGGGTGGCTAATGGGGATCGAACCCACGACACTCGGAACCACAATCCGATGCTCTACCAACTGAGCTATAGCCACCTTAACAAAAGAGAACTATCCCTTGAGCTGAGTAGCTACCTACAATGCTCGCCGGATTGATGTACGTTAAAGCAACGACCTAAACTAGTCAATATGACCTGCTGTATTAGCTAGTTAGGTCACGTTTTAGGACATGGCCCGACCCCGCGGGCTCTTTTTAGGATGATTTGTGGATTATCTCTTCTGAATATCGCGCAGGAATTGCTAATCTAGAGATTGTTAGGCCTCTACTGTCTTGCAAGGTTAGTGTGGTTGTCTAAATGCTCCAAAGGATCGCCTTAACAAAGTCACCCCCAAACCCGAGCAGCATCGTAATCTAGAATAGTTGGTCCCGATGAAAGTTGTCTCAGATATACGTTCACCAAACTTCTCTGATCTGACGATCCCAGTAGACTTCGTGGTGCTACATTACACGGCAGCTACACTGAAACGCACGCTAGATCTATTTACCTCACCTCAAACAGAAGTGTCAGCTCATTTGGTGGTAGACACGAACGGAACAGTTTACGAGATGGTTGAGTGCTTAGGTGGGGTTGCAAAAAGGGCATGGCACGCCGGGAAGAGCCGCTTTGAGTGTTCCCGCGGGGGTGTACGCGGTATGGTGGAGGGGTTTAATGATTGCTCGATAGGGATTGAATTAGTCAACCTAAACGGGAATGTCTTCGCATACACAGAAGCTCAGTATGCGGCGCTATTTTCTTTAATTGAATCACTCAAGGGGCGGTATCCAGCGTTAAACAATCCAGAAGCTATCATAGGGCACGAGCAGATCGCTGGGTTTCGTGGAAAAGCAGATCCGGGGCGTTGCTTCGAATGGGAGCGCCTATTTGCTGTGTGTTATCCAGGTCAAGGAGCGCCAACTAGGTCGAGGGTGTGTGGCGAGCAGCTAGCAGAGCGGGTAAGGGCACTGGTGCAGGGTTTTGGGATCTCCCAAGGTTCGGATGGAGAGGTGTTTATTCCAGCAGGGCTCCCAGAGGCCTTCTTTAGCCTGCTGAGCTCTCTGTTAGAGGTCGCTCTGGCTGAGAGATAGCCGTAACCAATTGACATCCTGAGGTGATTGTTTAAAGATGACCGGCAGGAAGTTTTAGTAAAAGTTTTAGTAATCTTTCATTATGGCCCAGATGAGTTTCATGTTCCGTGCTGCATCGTTGTTTGTCGCTGGTGTTACCCTCGCTGTCGTGTCGGGGTGTGCTCCGCGAGGTGAGTCCCACACAGTAGAGCAGATTCTTGCCGATGCTCGCAGCGCCTACCAAAGCGTGTCGGGTCAAGCGCCTGCTGAGGCTAGCGCTGCGCTTAAGTTCCTCACAGGATCGCTTGACCGCATCGCCGGCCTTGGTGCTGGAGGTGAGGCTAAGGTGATTTCAGATGAGATCGCTTCGATGTTGGTGGAGTTAAGCGGTAAAGCTGGTTACCCGACTCGCCCAGCGATTGCGGAGCTCGTTTCACAGTATCGCACTATTGCTAACGATGCCGCCTCAAAGGTTTCAATCGGTGCTCCTAACCTGAAGTTGTTGGCAGCGCGCACCTACGCCTTAGTAACAAGTGAACTTAAGACTACGCAGTTTAAGGTATCGTAGCTTCACCATTTTGCTGCTTGCTTTTGCTGCGGACTAATGCCGCGGACTTTTGGATATCCCTACACCGGTGGCATTTAGCAGTGTCCCGACGTACAAACTCTTTGGGACCTGATTTTCGGATGGCTCTTAGCTAGCGTCCCGCAATACGAAATTCACTTTATTGTCGATGTGGTCAGTAACCCAGCTCTGGTCCCACCACTCGTTAGGAGAAACTGGCACTCCGTGCACTCTCAATTCGAAATAAACCTCCTCGGATTGAGCAAGGCCGGTAGTTCCGGTTTTGCCGATCTCCTGGCCTCGCTGCACGACCGTCCCGCGCTGAACGCCTACGTCTGAGAGGTGGCTGTAGATCGAGGATATGCCGAACCCGTGGTCTATGACGATGGTGTTTCCAAGCAATCCCAGGGTGCCGATAAACACAACAGAGCCGCGGTTGGCTGCGACCACAGCAGAGCGGCGACTAACGGGAAAGCGTACCCCCGCAGCTGGGCCTCTAAGTATCTCCTTATCAGCTAGGTAAACCACCCTGAGGTCTCCGGCTGAGTTGTTTGGGGCTGAACTAACTGGTGAGAGGAATGCTTCTCGCCACGAACGTGTCGCAGAACTTTGGGCTAGAGCATTGCTAATAAAGCCCTCGTCACTGACTGAGAGAGCTTTAATAATATTCTTGAGATCTGTCAGCAGATCTCCAGTTTCTTTCACCTCCAGCCCCTCGCGCTTGCCATATCCAAAGAGCGCTTCCCGCAGCTGAGCTCCCCGTTCTGCGGTGAAGCTCGTTCGGAAAGATGACCACCGTCGCTGTTTGACTCGATAGTTAAATGATCCGGCAGCAGAGTTACCTAAGTTGTCTCGTGCAATCAGGCGCATTGATTCAGCGGAGTCGTCAAAGGATGCTGGGATAGGGTAGAGCGCCAGATAAACATTGGATCGACCTTTGAATCCATCATCCCAGCCAGCTGCCTGAAACCCGTTGTATAGAGAGCCTTGGCCGAGTACTCCGTGAGCCTCCGGTGGCTTACCTGTGACCTTATAAAAAACCAGCTCGGTGCCGCCAAGTACGCCGTTTTGTTGTGGGGTGAGGGGAGTAATCTGCGGTTTCAGATAGTTTACTTCAACGACCGCTGAGAGTCGCGATCCGTTGTTCCACAGCGCCTTATCAAAGGCCATAACTTGCAGCTCTGCATTGCCCTCCTTGAGGTCTAGCTCCTTTGAGTTAACGGACACCTCTATCGTCTCATTGAGGGTCTTGATAGGGCCGAATGTCTTTCTTTGTAACTCTGTAGGAAGGTTGTTCTGCACAATTCGCACGACAACCTCGTCGAGTCCTGCACTGTTGTCTGAGACATTGAGTCTAACGGTGACGGCTTCTGCTCCTAACCCACGCGGGACCTCATGCCACGATAGTGCTGGAGGCACATCCTCCAGGAATCCTGACGCCAGCGGGTTAGTGTGCGTCAGTTGCATAAAAGCTATCAGGCCGGCCCCAATTATGCCGCCTCCAAGAACTAGCAATAGCAGGCCAAAAACAACCCCGCCCGCTTCACATTTGCGATCTCTCTTTACACACTTCATAAGCAGTTTATCGTTAAGAGGTCGGGTGTATGTTAGTGTGACGTTATTCGACATCGATACGCTTTCTGACTATCGCCAATGCTTCGTTAACGCTGATACGATCCTGTTTGGTTGTGTCGCGGTCTCTAATGGTGACGGTATTGTCATCAAGGGTCTGGTGATCGACAGTCAGGCAATATGGCGTCCCCACCTCGTCGTGGCGAGCATAGCGCTTGCCGATCGACTGCTGCTCGTCGTAGCTAGCATTCAATCCAGCTTTGAAAAATTGCGAAGCTATAGCTCGGGCGACGTCCGGCATGCCTTCCTTTTTGAGGAGCGGAAGTACCGCAACTTTATACGGCGCAAGGCGCGGGTGTAGCTTCAAGACCACTCTCGTTTTTACCTGTCCATCTGCATCCACTCCATCTTCCTCGGAGTAGGCATCGCAAAGGTAAGCTAGCACTGCACGTGTCAGACCTGCTGCTGGCTCGATGACGTAAGGAAGGAACCGAACACCTGTTTTCCCAGTGGCCGGATCGACCTTGGATTGGTCAAAGTACGACAGCTTGGTACCCGATTCCTCGGAATGCTTCGTAAGGTCGTAATCTGTTCGTGAGGCGATACCCTCAAGCTCATCCCAGCCCCACGGATAGTGGTAGTCGATGTCGCAACACGCATCTGCGTAGTGGGCCAACTCATCCTGTTCGTGCGCTCTAACTCTAAAGGCTGATTTATTGTTAGCGTATCGCTGCCACCATTTCATTCGTTGTTCTGTCCAATAGTTGTGCCACTCACCCTGAGTGCCTGGCTCGCAGAAATATTCCATCTCCATCTGCTCAAATTCGCAGGTGCGGAAGATAAATTTTTCAGTGGTAACTTCGTTGCGAAAAGATTTACCCTGTTGGGCGATACCGAAAGGAACCTTCATCGACATCGTTTGCTGTACATTTAGAAATTGCACAAACATTGCCTGAGCGGTCTCGGGACGCAGGTATATGGCTGTAGACTTAACTGCTTGATCTACTTTCTCTCGGAGCTCGGTTCGCGAGAGGTTTTTACCGTGAATTTGGTCGAGCAGGCTTTCAATCGGGTCTACCGGTCCGATCGAAGTGCGGAACATCAGGTTGAATTGACGTTCGGCTGAGAGCTCAGAGCTGCCACAATGAGGGCAGATGTAGCCACATTCGCCAACTACGCTGCTGGCTTTTTGGCCGCCACTCTTTCCACCCTTCACCCAGGTGATCGAAGCTCCTGGAGTCATCTGTGGTGCTTTATCAGCTCGGAAACGCTCTTTGCAGTTTAGGCAGTCAACGAGTGGGTCAGAAAATCCCGCGAGGTGTCCACTTGCTTTCCACACGCTTGGGTGCATCAAAATAGATGCATCGATGCCGACAACATCCTCGCGCTCGTGAACCATCGCACGCCACCATTCAGCAGCTATGTTTCGTTTGAGCTCAACTCCAAGCGGGCCGTAGTCGTAAGCACTCTTTAAGCCCCCGTAAATCTCACTGCTCTGGAAAATGAATCCTCTACGTTTTGTAAGAGAGACGATCTTCTGTAGGGTATCAGGGGCACTCATGTGTAAATTTTCCTGGCTTAAACGTCTTTAGGACCTCACTGAAAATACCTCTAAACGGAGGCTGCCTCAAGAGGCTTTGCTACCTAGCAGCGGTGTCTAGTGTGTCGTTCAATCGACACATGAGCTAGATCGCGCAGCGGCCGGGTTTTGGGGGGTGTGGAAGCTTGTTCCTTGCGCTACTCTGCCTCCAGGGAGCGTAGAGTAGCGTTCCAGCAATGATAATGGGTCAGTGTGGTGTTTTGCTGGCTGGATATCCGGGTCAGGGAGGTAAAATGAGGATCGCGATCGTTGGCGGAGTCAGGACCGCATTTGTAAAAGCAGGTGGTGTATTCTCGCGCCACTCAAGCCTTGATCTCGGCAAGCACGTTGTAGTCTCGTGTATCGAAAAAGTAGGGATAAATCCATCCGACATTGATGAGCTGTACTTTGGTACTGTGCTCCTTGACCCGCGGTACCCTAATCTGGCTCGAGAGATAGTGTTGCGCTCGGGTTTGCCAAAGACCGTAACTGGACACTTCGTTTCAAATAATTGCATCACTGGACTAGTAGCTGCAAACGCTGCAAGCGAGGCGATCACGGCGGGCCGAATCAGGGCCGCAATCATTGGTGGTAGCGAATCGATGTCGTGTCCAACACTGACATTTCCACGAAAGGGAGAGGAGTTTTTTATTAAGCTTAGCAAGGCCCGCACCCTAAAGGATCGTCTGCGGCTGCTGCTCAAATTTAGGCCGGGATTCCTTTTTCCTCAGGCACCCAGCCCTAAGGAGCCATCAACCGGATTGACTATGGGGCAGCACTGCGAACTCATGGCGCAGGAGTTTGGGATATCGCGATCCATCCAAGATGAGATCGCTCTGAAAAGCCATACTAATGCCTTAGTCGCGCGCGAGCAGGGTGTTTTAGCGGATCAGGTAGTTTCCTTAGGTGGTATCGCTGAGGATAATCTTATTAGGGCTGATAGCTCGATCGATGCATTGAGTAAGCTGCCGGCAGTTTTTGATCGAAGTGCGAGAGGGACCATATCTGCTGGAAATTCCAGTGCGCTGACCGATGGCGCATCTGCGGTGTGCCTGATGCGTGAGGATTTTGCGCGCCAACAGGGGCTACCAATTCGTGGCTTTATTGAGTCGATCGAGTTTGCTTCGGTGCCTCCAGGTGACGGGTTGCTGATGGGGCCAGCCCTGGCCCTACCGAGGCTCATGCGCCGTGTGGGTTGGGAAATTGGTTCTGTTGATGCATTTGAAATTCATGAGGCCTTTGCTGCTCAGGTATTGTGTAACCTAAAGGTTTGGGAGAGTGGCTGGTCCAGATACCCAAACGAGTCGATCCTCGGTGCTATACCGCGTGAGCGTATTAATATCTTTGGCGGATCAATAGCGTTAGGGCACCCCTTTGCTGCAACTGGCGGGAGGCTTCTGCTAAACGCCTGTGACGCATTAAGTGCCAGAGGCGGAAAGCGTGCAGTTATCAGTATCTGCGCTGCTGGCGGTGGAGCTGCAGCGGCCGCTGTTTCGTTAGCGTAGCGCCGGAAATTCAAAAGCCACAGTGATTTTGCGTACCTGAGTCATTTGCTTACGGCAAAAGCCTTGCCAGTTTTACGGGGACGGATCTTTGTACATCACTATAAGTGAGGCGCTATAGCGCCTTTACCACAGTCACTAAAAAAGTGCTCAAGAGAAAATTCACAGCTGCCGTAAAGGTACTTATCGGCAAAAACCGGTCGGTCTCACGGGCTCTAGCAGTATTCAAATCCAGAGGCTGAGCAGTAAGCAGTACAAAAGAAGTAGTTACGGCTCAGGTGAGCTTGCAACGACCAGCGATGGCGTTACGGCAACGCTTGCACCGTACAAATTTCCGGCACACTGCCCACGTCTACGCGTGGGACCTACCAAAGGATTGATGGGAGTGTCGGATTAACATCAAGGAGGAAATGTTATGGCACTTAGTATCAATTCGAATCTTGCGTCGATCCGTGGTCAGCGGCTGTTGGGTCAGTCGTCCGACGGTCTAAGCCGTGTGTATGAGAAGTTGTCTTCCGGACAACGTATCAACCGATCTAGTGATGATGCTGCAGGTCTAGCTATTGCCGCGTCCTTACGGGTGAACGCTCGAGTAGCTACGACCGCAATGCGGAATGCGCAAGATGGTATGTCTACTATAGCGATAGCTGATGGAGCCCTCGAGTCGATCCAGTCAATTCTGGGACGCCTCTCTGAGCTTGCAGCGCAATCGGCCAACGGCACCTATTCGTTCGTTCAGCGTTCAGCTCTGCAAGCTGAGTTTTCGAACCTCGGGTCGGAGATCGAGCGTATCGCAGTGACTACCGTATTCAACGGTGTGTCGCTACTGTCAGGTAGTCAGGTAATCGATTTCCAGATCGGTTTCGATGCTGCCTCGACTTCACGAATAACACTCGATCAGAAGGGTGGTGCAACTCTGCAGGCGCTAGGGCTGGCGACAACCGGTTCGTCTGCGTTGACCTACTCCATCTCTGGAACTACGGGTGCCTATGCTCAAGAGGCTGCACAAACAGCTCTTGGAGCGATTAAGCTAGCTGTTGTGTCGCTAACATCGATTCGGGGTACGCTCGGAACGGTGGAGTCGCGACTAAACAGCGCAGTGCAGAATCTTGCGGTATCCCGTGAGAATAACCTCGCTGCAGAATCGCGCATCATGGATGCTGATGTTGCTTCTGAAGCGGCTGAGTTGACTCGCTTAAACATCCTACAACAGTCTGGTGTAGCGGTGTTAGCGCAGGCAAATCAGTCTCCGCAGCTGGCGATTCAGCTGCTACGGTAGTTTGGTTATTTTGGGCGGCGCGCTTGAGACTTCAAGTGGCGCCGCTCAAGTGACTTAGTCGACTTCTTACAGATCCGAAAGTGCTTGAGGGTCTAGGAATAGTTTTCCGAATTCGTTAGCTAGGAAGCTCTTTAGCGGAATCTCCTCAATTTTTATAAAGCCCTTCCGCATCCCAAGAGCCCCGCTTAGCACCAGGTCTATTGCGCCACATATCCCGGCCGCTGTCGTTAACTGGATCGCTCCGAGGTGTCGCCCTGCGATATTCTGATTGTAGACGGTGCTTGCATAGGTCTTTTGAGTGAACTTACTCCCGATAGTTCCGGTCGCCTCCACAAGAATTATACATTTGTCCTGGGTAGTAGTGGGTAAGCTACGGTCGAATAGCTTCTTTAGGGACTCCCGATCACTTGAAAATTTAAGATCATCTAGCAGGAATGCCATCAGATCACGGTGCCCAGGATAACGGATGGTTTTATACGTTACATCGCGAACTCTGCCTTGAAGTGTCTGGCAGATACTACCTAATCCCCCAGAGGTATTAAACGCCTCGTACTCACACCCATCGAGAGAGAAGCGTTCATAGCCCTCAAGTGGTGGCACAAGTGCAGGGTTACCATTAATGAGTACCTCGCATGGATTACAATACTCATTAATCAGTCCATCGGTTGACCAGGTGAGGTTGTACTTGAGTTTATTAGTTGGATAGATCGGCAGCGCACCAACGCGCATCTTTAGCGAGTGAACAGAGTCCATCAGGGTGCAGAGGTGTGCTGCGGCTATACTGATAAATCCGGGAGCAATACCGCATTGAGGCATGAACCACGACGAGGCTGTGGAGGCTAGATGGGCGATCTGTTGGGAGGTGCGCACATCCTCGGTGAGGTCAGCATATCCGATGTCACAGTCGGCAGCTGCTTTGGCGACGGCTGCGTTGCACGAGTAGGGGAGGGCGCTGAGCACCAAGGCGCAGCCGGTGAGTACCTGCTTCATCTCTGCAGGGTTGTTAACATCAAGTAGGTGGGCAGAAGCACTAGGCCAGCACGCGGAGATCTTTTGTGCTTGGCTAAGAACTCCATCGCATACACGCACCTGGTAACGACCCGAGGAGCAGAGCAAAGCAGTTATCGCCTCGCCGATCTTTCCAGCCCCAAAAAGTGCAACTGTATGCATAGGTAAATCGCTACAGACAGAGTTAACGGGCGCTGAATGAGCCCCGCAGTCAGTACATCAGTAATAGACTACCGTAAGTTAGATACAGAGGGGATCAATTTCGAATCTCACGGCGTCGATAAGTAAAAGAAAGAGCGAACAAAAAGTGGGAGTGTTTGCCAGGGCAAAACCGGGTTATATGGATGTCGTATTGATTAGAGGATTATGCACCACCGATTGCTCGGGGCGACATGATCTCTGAAAGAGCCAACTGTTCCTCGGCTTGTTCGATCGGTAGGGCGTAGCGCCGACGAGAGTGAGCTATACACTCATTGGCAAACGAGTCGGCGAGTCGCGGCTTCTTGATCTCTAAGGTCGAACCTGAGAAGACCTCTTGAACCTCACCGTCAACACTCATCTTAGTGTAAAATTGGCGGAGTCCGAGGTTAAGCAGATCATCTGATGATATGTTCGGCTTAAGCTCATTAGCCACGGCACCTGCATCCTGGGAGCCAACCCTGAACGAGATAAGATTGGCGATATTGCCGAATACAGTGTCAGAGACGCCAGGGGGTAGCTGCCCAAGGAATTGGTTGGCGAATGTCAGGCACAACCTATATTTGCGTGATTCGCTGAGTATCTCGCCGAAAGAGCTCGTGGCAAAATTCTGAAACTCATCGATGTAGAAGTAGAAGTCTTGACGAGCCGGCTCTGGCTGATCAGCTCTTGAGAGAGCAGCTTCATATATCTTCCAGATGATTAGTGAACCCAGCAGAGCTGAGTTCTCTGCGCCAAGAACGCCCTTTGATACTTTGCAGAGTACGATTTTGCGAGAATCGATAAATTCTCTGAAATCAAACGAGTTAGTCGGCTGCCCAAGAATATTGCGCACCATGTCGGTCGCGAGTAGCTCATCCAGTTTGTTAAGCAGCTGCGAAATAGGACCTGCCTCAAACTCCTCTCTATTTGCCGGAAACTCAACCTCCCAAAAGCGCCGTACAGCTTCATCGTTGGAACGACGAACGACCTCTCTTCGAAAATCGTCATCAGACAACAGACGTCTTAGCGAGACGATACTGGTGCCGGATACGTTAAGCAGCGCAATCATGGCGTAACGTAAAACGTAGTCCATCCTCTCCGACCAAGCTGAACCTACTACTCGCTTGAAGGTGTCGAGAAAGCCAAGGGCTACCCGCATCTTTTGATCGGGGCGAATCGGTATCATCGGATTAAAGGAGGGCGGGTGGTTCATGTCGCTTGGATCAAAGATCACTACGTCGTTAACTCGGTGTTTGGGAATCATGCGTAGGATGTCATCAACCAGATCTCCGTGTGGATCAAGCACAGCGCAGCCGTATCCCTGCTCGATATCGCTCTTTACTAAAAGCTCAAGGAGACAAGACTTGCCGGTGCCCGATTTTCCCATTAGGTAGAGGTGCCTGCGTCTGTCGAAACGACGAATCCCGAAATCCTCAATCTGCTGACGATAGTTGGTGCGACCAAAAAAACTGACTTGAGGGTCTCCAACGGTAGTTGGCAGAAGACGTGGAGGAGCCAACTTCTTGGCAAGAACACGAGCCGTGTTCGGCAGGGTGGTCACGTATGGCGGATGCCAGAGTGTTGCCACCTCTTCATTGCAGAGCTTGTATGGTGCATGAAAGCGCCGTTCCTGAACCTTCTTTTTGATACCATTACCGTAGAGGATCGGCCCGAGCTTGAATCTGTTCTCGTGTGTGGTGTTGTAGCTCTTTGCCGCGTTGGCCACCATGATGATGTTGTTTCTCAAGCGTTGCTTGGCTTCACGAATTTGTTGGTTGGTAGCGTTCTTGGGAAGCTCGGTGTGACTACTAATCCGATAGTTGACCCAGTGGAGTGAAGATAGTCCCTTCTTCTTTATCGCATCGGCTGTGCTCTGTTCGCCTTTTGTGCGAAGCCATTGGCGCGGGCGAAAAATTCGCAGGACTTTATCGAGCATACGCGTGAAGAAGCGCTCAATTTGAAGAAAATTACTATCGGATATCGGGCGGTCAAGTACCTGAACCAGAGCGGTGTCGGTTTCAGCTATGCGTCCGAGTGCCGTCAGTACAGGGGTTAGCGAGCTCCAGGCCATCGGTTTCCAATCTTGCAGCGGATAGATGTCTGGAAGTTCCAGGTAGAGATCCGCTCCAGCAACTAAGGTCGAATTTGTCCAGCGCTCGGTGTAGTCGGGGATCGGGTGCACCTCTAGTTCTGCGTTGTACCCGTAGATATTGCCGGCGATGTTCATAACCGTCGCCTGGTCACCGGCGATGCAGAGGCTTATGCAGTTGTCCTGCGAGTACATCTCCATGGAAAACGGTTCGCTACCACTCGACTGAATGTCCTCAATCTTTCCACAGAAGCTAAACGCCGGAGAGATTCCCCATTCTATATCAATGATGGCGCCTTCAAGTGTCTGAACGCGGCGAGGTAGGTGTAATCTGGCAACAAACATGACAAAAAATTGATTAGAGAGCGGAATCTCCCGCAGTCCCTTATGGTACAGTGTTCCTGGAGCTTACTGAAGGGGGAATGAGCATAGCTGTGCGTCTAAAATCAAGTAAATGGCACATATGGTTAAAATAACTGCTGGTTTTTAATTTTTGGTGAATTCGGAGTGAGGTTGGCCTAGCCCTGCCTGCTACTTTCAGCCTAAAAAGTCGCTGCGTAGCGGGGCATTTCATTTGGGAGTATATCTAAGTCACGACACCCAGTTCTAATTTCTGGGCGGCAGAAATCTTTGAGATAGGTTAATAGATTGATTATGCTGCTTAAACAGCGGAGATAGTAGGCATGAGTTCGGCACAGCGATACAGATTAGAGAGTGGCGAGCCACTGCGGCTGATAGGACAGGTGCAAAGATACCCTTGGGGCAAGCAGGGGCGACTGTCACGTATAGCGCCTTTTCTTGGTGAAGGTGCGGCCGAGGGGCCACTAGCGGAGTATTGGCTTGGATGTCATCCCAAGGCACCAGCAGAGGCGCTTTTGCCGAATGGCTCGCGGATCTCTTTAGTAGAGCTTCTGCCGCCCCACGAGCAGCTTCCTTTTATGCTCAAAGTTTTGTCAATCAATTCGAGTTTTGGGCTCTCGATTCAATCTCACCCCGATACTGAACTGGCTCGGCGTTTGCACTCTAACTGCCCGCAGTACTATCCGGATCCGTTCCACAAGCCTGAGGTCGGGGTAGCTCTGTCTGATGTAAAGTTGCTGTATAATATTAAGCCAGCGGCAGAGCTCACCGGTGTGATAGCAGCGTATCCAGAGATACTGCGATTGTTGTCAGATGAGACGCAACAGACTTTAAATGCTTTCAATGAGGGGCAGGCTGCACTTGAAGTAGAGCTGAGGCGTGGCGTGTTCTGTGACTGTATTGCAGCCGAGGAGTCGCGCGTTAAAGAGGTAGTGGCGGCGATACTAGCGCGCTATTCAGAGAAAAAACGTGCGGACACCCCTGAGCCGATCGCCATCATGCGGCGATTGTCTGATAAATACGGATTAGGCGATGCTGGGTTAGTAGCGATCGTTTTGATGAATCTTGTTCGGCTTAGACCAGGTGAGGGGATCTTCATCGGACCGAACATACCGCATGCGTACCTTGATGGCGATCTCGTTGAATGCATGGCGTGTTCTGATAATGTTATACGCGCCGGGTTGACTAATAAGTTTAGAGATGTGCAAACCCTGATTGAGACAACGGCTTATAATATTGTAGACACTCCTCGCTGTGTGCTGAGAAGGGAGCTCGCGCCGCATCTCTGGGAATACTCATTGCCGACTCAGGATTTTACGTTGGCGGTTGTCGAGCCGGGCGCTAATCGGCTAGAACTTGATCTGTCTAGGGGCGATTGTATAGCGCTGTGTCTCGGTGCGCGAGCAGTAGTTAACTACAAAACAGCTCCAAACGAAGTTGTTCTCGGAGACGGAGAGGCGCTTTTTCTTCCGCGTAGTGGGACTCTGAGCTCTGGTGCTCAGTGCTTGGTCTCAACGGATAATGCGCAGCTTTTTATTGCGCAGGCACTAGAGCGCGTGACAAAAGAGGGTTTTTAAGATGAAAGATAGTTTATACACTGACGCTGTCCAGCTTGAGATTGCAGCAGGCGCTAACCTGACAGATCGTCAGCATCAAGCCGGGCACACCCCTAACATAGTAAAGGATCTGCCAGTGGTACGAGAAGCACAACAAGGACTTAAAGCTGCGGCAGCAAAGATGCAGGCAGACGGGTTGCCCCTGCCTGTCATTCGAAATTTTGAGCGGCTCTTTGACGATGTTCTGCACGGTAAGACGGGCGTAATTACCGAGGATGAGATTGAGCCAGTTCGGGACGTGACGCACTTTTCCGAGATTCAGGCGTGCGGAGCAACGGTTGCTGACGGAGAGAGATTACTACGGTCGCTTGTTGTTGTGCGGCTTAACGGTGGGCTTGGCACATCAATGGGGCTTCAGCGGGCTAAGTCTTTGCTGCCGGTAAAGAACGGTTTGACCTTTAACGACATTATTGCGCAGCAGCTACGGGCGCTGCAAAAGAAGGCCGGGGTAGCGATTCCGCTAGTGCACATGACGAGTTTCTCAACGGATGCGGATGTTAGGGTGGCTATGGGATCCTATCAGGACCTTAGTCCGGAGGGCTTGCCCGCTAGCTTTCTTCAACACAGGCACCCTAAGATATATTTGGATACGATGATGCCGGCGAACGAGCAGATTGAGGAGCTCAATTGGAATCCTCCAGGTCATGGAGACATCTACGCAGCATTGATTGCATCCGGTTTAGCCGAGCGTTTAGTGCGAATGGGTAAGCGCTACGCCTTCGTTGCCAATGCGGATAACTTAGGCGCTACGGTAGAGCCTGCGATCTTGGGCTACTTTGCACGCAGCGGTGCTCCGTTTTTAATGGAAACAGCTGAGCGAACGGCAGCAGATGCCAAAGGCGGACACCTAGCCAGGCGAAAGACAAGCGGTCGGCTGTTGCTACGCGAGAGTAGCCAAGCTCCAACTCAGCCAGGTGGAGATATCATCCCTGAGTTTCAGGATATATCGAAGTACAGACACTTTAATACAAACAACATCTGGCTGGATTTAGAGGCAGTTCTTAACGTCGCCAGACAGCACGATGGAGCGATTCCGCTGCCACTTATCAGCAATAAGAAGAACGTGAATCCACGCGATCGCTCAAGTCGCAAAGTGATTCAGATTGAGACCGCTATGGGTGCGGCAATCGAGGTCTTCGAGGGGGCGCTAGCGTTGCAGGTACCACGTCGTAGATTCGCGCCGGTAAAAACAAATAACGACCTTTTAGTGGTGCGCTCGGATGCTTACGTCTTAAATGATGATTACACCCTTACAGTTTCACCCAAGAGACGTTCACAAGCGCTTCCTCTGGTATCACTCGACCCTCAATACTACGGACTCATCAAGGATTTTGAGGAGCGGATTGAAGCGATTCCTTCCTTGGTCGATGCAGAGAGTCTCACCGTTTCGGGCGATATTATCTTTGATCACCCGGTACGCATCGTAGGCAAGGTGCGCCTGGCGGCGCTAGGTTCCCAGAAAGTTATACCAGCTGGGACAACGCAACTTGAGAATTGCGAAGTTAGTCTCGCCAGCGAGTGACGGAACGCGATAGCTAAATTCTAAACCCTGCACGAGTAATTTTTGAAAAATCACTCGCGCAGGGTTTCTTTAATTAATGTCAAGGAGGAACTATCCTACGTGAGGTGGTAGAACGTCACGCAGCCGATTAACCTCGCGCTGCAAATCCTCGGGTATCTTAGCAGTTAGTGCTTGCTCTCTGAGTCCATAAAAAGCCCGCTCATCGCTATCATCCCGTGATATATTAACCCCATCGAGAGCTGCGCCCATGAATAGCCCTTGGTTTCGCGAATACGCAATCACCTCAGCTTGTGGCGATGGAACAGTTTTGTCAAAGGTACCTGCCACAGCACTTAGCTCTCCACCGACCTTGAAGCTCCCCTTTTTAAGAGCCTCGACAGCGCGGTTTCCGGTTATGTAGAGCACCATGTCAGCTGACTTAACGCCTGCCTGCAATCCGATACTTCCGCCGATCAGATTTAAGAACATGGGATTCTCCCACTCGCCAGCCGCCGTTTTGCAAAATCCGATACCATCGCCGTGCGTTCCCCCAAGTCCAGCCGAAACGGTAACGGTATCTGGAAATATAGCTACACATTTAGTCTTTTCGAGTACTGAGGTCGGCACCTTGCCGAGTTTTCCCTCCGAAATCTCTTTGTAAATCGTAGTTGACTTGGTCAGTGTGTATTCAGCTTCTTTAAAGGCTCGTGAGTTGCGGTCGATCTCCGGTTCCTCTGCAGCGAATGCTGTGCTTGTTGGTAAGGCGCTCAGACAGAGCGCCGCGAATGTTGGTAGTACAAGTTCCATGAGCTTCATATTGTTCCTCTCTTTTTCTGTTTGATCTCGACTGCTTCTCGCAGGCTATACAGCTTTTCTCGATAGGTTCGTGTTGGGTATGAGTCCGGTCACAGAGGAGAGCAGGCAGAGCAGCTGGCTGGTGGTTTGCGGGGGAGGCAGTTGGGGGGAGGTTAAGGCTGAGACTGCCGACTAAAGCAGATTGAAAAGTTTGGAGCTGACACCCCGACTTGAACGGGGAACCTACTGATTACAAATCAGTTGCTCTACCAATTGAGCTATGCCAGCACTTAAACCTGTAAGTTAAGCCTCCTATACAGTATCCATTCTTTGACTAAATTTCAATTCCCAAAGCTATACCGGAAAGGGTGTATTTACTTGATCATATTTATTTATCATAATGCGGCGAAGTAATCGTGACACGCCCATGTAGCTCAGTCGGTAGAGCACTTCCTTGGTAAGGAAGAGGTCACGGATTCGAGTTCCGTCATGGGCTCCATGGTTCTCCTATGCGAAGGTTCTCCTATGCGAACTTGGCTTTGCCAAGATTCGCATGACGGGCAGGATGATATCCCCGGTACGATATCCCCGGTACGGGGCTACTTTTCAAGCAATATCCCCGGTACGGGGCTACTTTTCAAGCAACTTTCCGCGGCTGATTTTCGATACATAAGATGAGCTATTCAGAGGAGCATCTTATATGCCGCGCCCACCGCGTCTCTTATTTCCACATACCGTCACCCTGTTGACCACCCGGGTTCAACAA
>JBKCMS010000147.1:0-52783 GCA_046300175.1 Pseudomonadota bacterium
GGTCAAGCGCATTAGACGCTCAAATGACCTCTCATCGACCAGGTTGCGGGAGGGAGACTCCATCCTGGCAGCGCACGCGCTTACAACTCTTGATTCGCTAGCTCTGTTTACCAGCTTGGGCACTCTTTTTGTTCTGAAAGTCTCGGATGTCCCAGCGTCTAGTGGTTATGGAACCCCGATTCAGAAGATACTTAAATTCAAAGATGGCGAGAAAATAGTTTCGTCTTACGGCATTTCAGCTTCGGGATCTGCGCCAACGCCACCGGCTGGAAAGCAAGGCGAGCTGCCGCTTGGTGGAGCGGCTCCAGCAGCATTAGCCGGTGAGCGTTCTCTCAGGGAGGGTGATACTGTCGTGCTTGTTGGTCACCAAGGAACTGGATTTGCACTTACACTTACCGAAGTTTCGGAGACCAAACGTATCGGTCGCCGGGTGATGAAGCTTCGCGAGGGTGAGTTTATGGCGGCAGCCGAACCACTGGCGCAAGTGATGGTATTTGTCACCCGTGATGGGTCGGGCTTAGCGATCGACAAGAGCGAGATACCAGTGCGTGATAGTGCAGCAGTGGGAGTGGCACTGATGGGAGTGCGCGATGATGATGCAATCGTGGCGTGCTGTGGTGTGAAATCGTCGAAGATGAAGGGCACGCTAAATCTGACTCTCAAGTCAGGCAAGATTAAAGACGTGCCCTTGTCTGATGTAACCAAAGGTCACAGAGCGCTAAAAGGCACCAAGGTGTATTCGCGTGAGGATATCGTTGGGGCAACGGTGGTGGAGGGATAAATTCTATGGCTAAGGGCGCATCATACAGTGCAGTTGATATCGAGGTTCTTGAGGGGCTTGAGCCGGTGCGAAAGCGGCCGGGTATGTACATCGGCGGCACTGATGGTCCAGCAGGTCTACACCACCTGGTAAAGGAGATTCTAGATAACTCTGTCGATGAGGCGATGAACGGTCATGCAAATACGATCACCATCACGCTGCACAAAGACGGGGAGAGTATAACGATTGAGGATAACGGTCGCGGTATTCCCGTGGATATTCATCCTAAATTTAAGAAGCCTGCTCTAGAAATTATCCTCACAACGCTCCATGCAGGTGGAAAGTTTAGCGATCACAACTATGTCACTGCGGGAGGTCTCCATGGTGTAGGAGCGTCTGTTGTTAATGCTCTTTCAGAAAAGTTGGAAGCCACGGTTTTTCGTGACGGTTTTGAGTGGCGACAGAGCTTTACTCGTGGCAAGACTGATGCGGCGATCAAAAAGGTATCAGCAACGCGCAAGAAAGGCACGCGTATCTTTTTCAAGCCTGACACCGAGATATTCCGCTCGATTGAGTTCTCGTCAGAGCGAGTTGAGAAGATCATCGAAGAGAAGGCCTTCCTTTATAAGGGATTAAAACTGCTCTTCAAGAATGAGAAAGAGGGTACCGATAAGGTTTTTCTTTACCCTGAAGGTATCAAATCGTACCTGACATCGATGCTCGAGATATCGAATACGCCACCAGTTGGGGGAGAAGCCTTTGATCTCGATCGAGCAAACGGGATTAAGATTGAGGTCGCTTTCTGCTGGACCGAATCAACGCAGGAGAAGGTTTACTCTTACGTGAACGGCATTCACACCAAGGGTGGAGGAACTCACGAAGATGGATTTAAGTCGGGGCTTTCAAAGGCTATCAGAAACTATATTTCAGTGCACAACCTGATGCCCAAGGGGCTAAAGCTGACCGGCGAGGATATCCGCGAAGGACTAGTGGCTGTGCTCTCGGTGAGTGTTCCTGGAGCGGTGAGCCAGTTGCAATTTCAGGGGCAAACAAAGGACAGACTCAATAATCCTGAGATCGAGGCGCCTGTTGATGCTTTAGTAAAGACCTTCGAGAATATACTTAACTCCAAGCCCTCTGTAGCCCAGGCGCTCGTAGAACGAATTACCCTGGCAGCCAAAGCGCGCGCAGCAGCGCGCACTGCATCGCAGAGTGTTAGTCGCAAAGTGGGAGTGAGCCATCGCTTAAATCTACCGGGAAAATTGGCGGATTGCTCATCGACTAAGCCGGATAATTCAGAGGTGTTTATCGTCGAGGGTGATTCCGCAGGTGGTAGTGCAAAGCAGGGGCGCGATCGAGCCATTCAAGCTGTTTTGCCGCTGCGGGGTAAGATACTCAATTCGGTGGCAACTACTCAGGCCAAGCTTAGTGAAAACAAAGAGCTTCTCGACCTCGTATCAGCGCTCGGATGCGGTATGGGAAAGGATATCCGCCTGGAAAAGCTGAGGTACTCGAAGGTAATTATTCTTACCGATGCCGATGCAGACGGAATGCATATATCAGCTCTGTTGATGGCTTTCTTCTTTAAGTTTATGAGGCCTCTTGTCGAAGCTGGAAATCTCTACATCGGTATATCGCCACTATACCGCTTAAAATTCGGCAGCGGTTCGAAGGAAGATATAGTCTGGGTTTACTCGGATGAGGAGAAGGAGCGAGTGCTCAAGGAGCGTGGCGCCCGAGCCAAGGTCCATATTACACGGTTTAAGGGTCTGGGAGAGATGAACCCAGACACCCTCTGGGAGACGACTCTAAATCCTCGTACCCGAAAGCTCCTGCAAGTGACGATCGATGAAGTGAGCGAAGTCGAGGCTATGCTTGAGAGCCTGCTTGGCAAAGATTCCTCTGACCGCTATCGCCTGATTCAGGAGAATGCGCACCGGCTGGAGATTGATATTTAGGCACCTGCGGCGCTGGCTCTAATCACGGTCAATTTCGCCGGATGTTACGGAGCTGTCCCGAGCACGGATTTCCAAGTCCTCCATAAGGTTATTTAATTTGGACGGATGGGCCAGTAAGCGAATGGTTAGGGTCTAACCCACATATTTCATGAAGCCTGCTACTGCGAGCGACGATAACGGCGCTTTTTCGGCTCAAAAATCGATTTTCGGGCCGGAATGTATCGCGATACGATTTAAGCCCCGAAAATCGATTTTTGAATTCGCCCTTCGGGCCGAAAAATCACCATTCTCGGCGCTCTCGCGACGCAGTTTCACGAAATATGCGGTCTAAACTCTGCTTGCGCGCGGTCTCTGAGACAAGATGTGGTGCAGGAAATGTGAGACCTTGGTTAGGTGTGCCTAGAACATAGTTTTATGGGTTCTGTGTCGGTGGGCACCCTGCTAGTCTTTAAATATCACTTGGCGAGCGAAGATGGTTAGCACCGCTCAGCCGGCACTCTGAGCTGGGGTGTAAATACGTTGAACCGGAAAATACCTTTTGATTTAGGTCGGTTGGGAGTTAATCGTTTGTATAGCTAAGTAGTCCAAAGTAGTGACCGTAAGGAGAGCTAATCCCCATATCTGCCTATGTATTTACACCACGCCTGCATATAGGATATGTATCAATGAGCGAGATAAACAATTACGGAGTCGCGCCAATTTCGTCCGACCAGAGTTCGCTCCCCAAGTGTGAACTGCCCGGATGCGGAGAGGATCTAGCACCGCGTAGTTTGGAGTATCCGGTCCCCGTATCGCGAAGGTTCATGTCTAAAAAGCTATTTTCGTTCGTTAAGAATTCACTCGCGAAGATCGGTTCGGACGATCCTCTATGGCTAAAGCAGGAGCGAGAGCCGCAGTTTAAGACCGTTGAGCTTGGGACTGGTGGTCCTGAGATGGTGCTCCTCCACGGGTTGTTTGGAGCGCTTTCTAATTGGGATACTGTGCAGCCACTTATGGCCCAGTACTCTAGGCCGATTGCCCTAAGCTTGCCGCTAATCTCCGGCCATCGATCCGAAGTTAAGGTTAAATCGCTTGCCCTTTACACTGAATACTTTGTTCGGTCCCGTGACTTTGCACCGGTAACTCTGTGCGGAAACTCTTTAGGTGGTCATGTAGCGTTGCGGCTTTGTTTGGCGGCACCAGAGCTGGTTGATTGTCTGATTCTAACGGCAACGAGTGGTCTGTACGAACATTCAGTAGACTCCTTACCGGTTCGTCCGGGATACGATTTCGTCAAAGAACACATGTCTAAGGTGTTCTTTAATCAGCGGTTCGTCACCGAGGAAGCCATCGGCGAGATCGTCACCATCCTCGAAGACCGCGCCCACGTGCTTAATCTCATTCACGCCGCGCGTAGTGCAAAGAAAGATAATCTCAAAGACCTTCTGGGGCAGATAAAGGTTCCTACCCTTTTGCTGTGGGGTGAGGATGATTTCGTTACAACGATGGAAGTGGCCGAGATGTTCCACAAGTTGATTCCGAATTCGCAACTAATATCAATCAAGAATTGCGGTCATGCGCCGATGATTGAGCATCCTGAGTGGTTTTCGGAAGAGGTAAGGAAATTCCTGGCCAAGCACTCTCGCCACAAACTTCCCGCCGGGAAATAGGGTGGGAGAATATTCACTGTTGGCAACGAGCTGGCGTAAGATTCGGCAGTTGCAGCGATACTAAGTTCGGAGAGAATTTATGGAGAGAGCATCTGAGAGTGCCACTTTTGCTTTGGGAAGTAAGCTCCCAAGCTTTGAGTTGGCGAATGTGGATGGTAGCACTGTAGGAACGAGCTATTTTAAAGGAGCTAAAGCCTGCCTTGTAGCTTTTCTCTGTAATCACTGCCCATACGTTAAGGGCAGTGAAGAGATGTTGATAGAGATCGTTAAGCGTTATCAGCCCGAGGGCTTAAAAACAGTTACCATCAGCAGTAACGATGCGGTTCAATATCCAGACGACAGCTTTGAGAAGATGAAAGATAAGGCTCGCGTTATGAACTTGCCGTATCCGTATCTTTATGACGAGTCGCAACAGGTGGCAAAGATGTTCGATGCGGCGTGCACGCCGGAATTTTATCTGTTTGACCGTGATCATACCCTGGTGTTTCATGGAACGATCAACGATAGCCCGCGGGATCCTTCCAAGGTCCGTAAGGATTACCTATCAGAGGCGATTGTTTCTGTGCTTGAGGGTCGTAAGCCGGAGCCGCAATTTGTTCACCCTCTCGGATGCTCGATAAAGTGGAGATAGAAATCATCTTATGAAGCTAGATACGCACAATATTACTCGATTAGCGGCAGCTGTCCGCACACTTTCAATAGACGCCGTACAGAAGGCCAACAGTGGCCACCCTGGGTTACCTTTGGGAGCTGCTGATTTCACATCTGTCCTGTGGGCGAATTACCTCCGTTGCAATCCCAAGGACCCGGCGTGGATCAATCGCGACCGGTTTGTTCTATCAGCGGGCCACGGCTGCATGTTGCTTTACTCGATGCTTAACCTATTCGGTTACGACCTGCCGATGAGCCAACTTGAGCAGTTTCGTCAGTGGGAGAGTATAACTCCCGGTCATCCAGAGTATGGCATCACGCCAGGGGTTGAGTGCACAACCGGACCACTGGGCCAGGGGGCAGCAAATAGTGTTGGCCTAGCTCTCTCCGGAAAGATGCTGGCTGCGCGTTACGGTGAGGATGTTTTTAATTACAAGGTGTACGCGCTTGTTAGCGATGGCGACCTAATGGAAGGGGTTGCCGCTGAAGCTGGGTCTCTGGCAGGACACTTAAAGTTAGATAACCTTGTGTACCTTTATGATGATAACAAGATATCCCTCGCGGGAGAGACTGAGATATGTTTCACCGAGTCTGTAGCACAACGCTACGAGGCGTACGGGTGGTTTGTTCAGTCTTGTGATGGGCACAATCCAAGCGAGGTTTCTGCGTGCCTAGACCGGGCGTTAGCCCAGAAGGGTAAGCCCAGCTTAATCTGCTGTAAGACGATCTTGGGGTACGGTAGCCCGAATAAGAAAAACACGCACGAGGCGCACGGAGCGCCACTTGGAGCAGATGAAGTCAAAGCTACCAAGAAAAATCTTGGGGTTGCGGAGGATACACAATTCTATGTGCCAGATGATGTGAAAGGCTTCATAGCTGGCCAGCTGGATCAGAAGCAGCAGGGGTACGCAGCGTGGCAAAGTGTCTATGCAGCCTGGCGTAAGGCACAACCTGAGTTGGCGAAGCAGCTAGATATGCAGCTAACTAGGGAGATTCCTCTGGCGCTAAAAGAGGAGCTACTTGGGGCATTTAAGGAGCCCAAGAAAGATGCTACTCGCAATTTATCTGGCAAAGCTATTCAGGTGATCGCCAAACACATACCAGGTTTTGTGGGTGGATCTGCTGACCTAGATCCGTCAACTAAAACAGCTATAAACGGCGGAGGTCGAGTAGGGCATGAAGGATATGGAGGAAAGAATATCCACTTTGGAGTCCGCGAGCACGCCATGGGATCAATGGCAAATGGATTAGCCTACACTCAAGCCTGGATACCCTACACGGCCACGTTTCTTGTGTTCTCGGATTACATGCGGCCGGCGATGCGAGTGGGTGCTATCTCCCATTTACAATCTTTGTATATCTTTACGCATGATAGTTTTTGGGTCGGTGAGGATGGTCCTACCCATGAACCTATTGAGCATATTATGAGTCTGCGAGTGATTCCTAATCTGCACGTGTATCGGCCAGCAGACGGAATCGAAGTGGCTATGTGCTACTATGCAGCGCTACAGCGAAAGAAGGGCCCGAGTTCGCTTATTTTTAGTCGCCAAAATCTAGCTCCGATAGCGAGACCAAGTACTTTTAACCCTGATGATGTGCTCAAGGGGGGCTATGTGGTTGTTGATTGTGACAACCCAGCGATAGTGGTAGTTGCAACAGGCTCTGAGGTAGCAACAGCTGTTGAGGCTGCGGCTCTTCTCAATAAGAGCGATGGAGTAGCGATTCGCGTCGTGTCTATGCCGTGCGTAGAGGCTTTTAAAGCTCAACCCGCCGACTACCAACAGCAGCTTTTACCTAACGGCATTAAGATTGCAGTAGTGGAAGCTGGCACAACGATCGGTTGGAGCTCTCTGCTTAATCGTGAATTGTTGGCGATAGGTATCGATCACTACGGCGCTTCTGCTCCAGGCGAGGTGTTGGCCGAGAAGTTTGGCTTTACACCTAAGGCGGTAGCCGAGCGCCTGAAGCGGTGGGCGTAAGCTAAATCACCCGCGCATGGCCGGCACTCAATACGCTCATGAAACCTTTATGCGTAGGAACTCAAGCTCCCCGCAGATTCCGGTTATGACCATTGGCTTGAGGTTATGGGTGCTTGAGGAAACTGATATCGTATAAGGTGTCCCAAGCGGAATATTGGGGAATAGAAAGCGCCCTGCATCGTCAGTGATGCACGTTCCGAATTCGGAACAATGGACTACAACATCCGCTAGTGGAAACTCGGTAGAGGCTAAAAGCACAACTCCAGCTAGGTCTACCACGAAGCCTTGTTCACCGAACGTTGAAAGCTCGGAAGCTGTTAAATCCTCTAGCTCTCCCTCTAACTGCTTTTCGAGAGCAGTCTCTTGAGGCTTATCGTCCGAATCTGAACTGTCTAGCTCCTTTTCTCGCAAAAGACCCAGAGTCTGTAGCACCACCAGATTAGTAGCTCGGTACAGTAACTCCATACCCACGTAACCGAGGGCGACTCCAGTTGCGACTGTTAAGCAAGCCTTCTCCAGAGATGTGTCCATCGATCTAAGCAGCTTAAAATCTATGCTTCTTTGCGAAAAGCGCTTGAGGATGTCAATTAGGTTAGTTATGCGATCTGAGCTGTGAGTCGCACGCTCAAGAGGCTGTGACCTTGAGTTAGCGGAATATTCATGAGGTGGTGATGTGGGGCTAGCTTGGCGGGCACGAGTACGCTCGGCAACTGATGCTCCAGTCAAACCAACTAGGGGCTCGCGCATCACACGGGTAGGAGATTGATTCTCTTGGAGCCTTTCTGCAAGCCGCGTGATAAGTGACGGCTTGGAATCGTGGTAGATGGGATCCGGACGTACAAGATTTTCGCGCCCTTGAATCCGTCTGTCAATTGGACCAGTTAGTTCCTGAACCCGTTGTCGTTCGGCTGCGGTTGTGTCGATTCGGCTTTGGAGGCTTGTTAATTGGTCAAGAACACTCTCACGGGCACGCTCTAGAACAACATTGGTATTCTCGCGACGATCCGGTGAAGGTATCGCTGTATCGGTCAAGGAGCGCGCCGGGATGGGCCTCGGCAGATCCAGCTCAGTAGCTAATATTTGTTGTATGTCACGTAATCGATCGATGCTTTGCTGTTGTTGTTGTTGTTGATCTTGCTGTCGCTGCTGCTGCTGATCGACCCCCGGAGTGCTAATCGGGTCAGGTTTAGGCGTGTACGGCAGAACGGTAAGCTCAGGCGCTGAGTGTGCTGGTGGGTTTTGTTGTTTTTCGGTTGGATAGGGTTGAGGCTGAGCTGTTGGCTGCTGGGGCACAAAATAAGTTGGTTGGGGTGCAGGTTGTAGATTGACCTCGTTGGGGTTTGGATTTACAGCTGGCTGCTGCGGCGCCACTGGGGCCGAAGTTCGTGGTTCAAGGTCAGGGGTATTAGCAGGGGGTGCGATCGTCGATCTTTGGGCAGGTTCAGGGGTAACTGCAAGTGAGGGATTAATTGCGGGCAGGGCTGAGGATATCTCTCCACGCGCACTAGCATCTTTGCTTGGTAGCTGATCTCGCATTTGCATCTCTTGATGCGCTGGATCTCGGTTGCTTGAAAGCTTCTGTGGCGCCTCGTTTGAGATGACCGGGTTAGCGGATATCGGTGAGTGAAGATTAGTTGGCAGTATCTGTATCGTTTGCGATGTCCGTGCTGCTTCGAGAGCGGGCATTTGCTGGCTTGCCTGTGCGGGAGCTGAACCTATCACGGCAGAGAGTACATTCTGGATGTGGTTAGCAAAGCTGCCACTATTAAGGTTGGTGTTGCTTGGCGCTAGCAGGCCGCTAATTAAGGGCTGTTGTTGGGTTGATGTGTGGGCGGGGGTGCTCTGAGGTGTTGCTATAAACGGTTGGCTGCTGGGTTGAGCGCTTGCTGGGCTGGCCACTGCGGTGTTGATAGCAGAGGTGTTGGCAGCAGTGGAGTTAGAAGTTGGGGTGGCAAAGAACCCGGACTGCGAATTGGGCGGATTTGATTGAATCGGTGCTGCACCACTGGTGGTGGCAGTAGACGCCATAGCTGAGGAAATTGCTGCCTGTGTGCTTGTGCTGGGAGCGGCAGGCGTATTTTGGGAGGGCTGAGCACTTGATGAGAACGGCTGGTAAGGTGTAGCAGTAACCGCAGGAGTAGGGGCTGTGGCGACGTGGTATGCCGCCGTCGGTATAACCGGCAACGATTGAAGTATCTGGTATTGAGCAGCCGGATTAAGCGGATTGTTAGAGATGTTTTGTGGTTGCCTGGGCCCTAATTGTCCCGCGGCTGCTTCCATCTGCTGCATCTGCCCGTAGGTCAATTGCACCATGACTTGAGCTGCCAGGGTGTGATGAAGCGCCTTGTGAATATCCGCTGGGGTGATAGAGGTACTCGACATCTGAGCATCAGCAACGGGGTTAGCTGTCTGGCTAGGCTGACTGGCAGATGTCTGCTGAGCGCCGTCGTTAAATCGTTCCGCCATGGTTAGTTCGCCCTAAATCCAAAAGGTTAAACCCGCCTCTATTCAAAGTTATTAAACCTTTTCAGTAATGTGTGCTTTAGTAGGGCGAACCTCCTTTCTGAATAATCCCCAAAAAAGCGACAGTTGCGGGTCCCAAAATGGCTCATCTAGCTAAAATCCTGGGACTTTTGCGGGTGCTACCAGCAAACTCCGAGTCCGCAGCGATGGAGTCATACTGAGCGGAGCCTCGATTTGGCTTGGACGCTGCGGGTGATACGCCGCACGATAACGATAAGAGGTAAGTCTCGAAATTTCTACCATGTACGAGAGAACCGGGCCTTCTTGCTAGAGAGCAGTTCGGAGAAGCTTAAGGTAATTCTCGACACCAGTAGTCTGCCTGGAGCAACCCATGTTTTTCAGTTCGGACATGGTCGAACAGATCAGCTTAGGCTCGGTGCAGGAGAAGATGACAGTGAGAGTACTATAGTCTCCGGTGATCCACGTGGCTTGCCGCAGTTCTCCAGGTTACTTGCGCCTGGAGGTGGCGTAACGCTGCTCTCCTGTTCGACAGGGGGGCAAATATCAAACGAGTCGAACCTACTCGCCTACTATAGAGAGAAGATTTTCCCACATGCAGCGGCAGGCCGGATTAGCGCTCCTAGTCTTTCGACATACCTCTCGGGAATAACCCTAGTCTTCTCTGAGAGTGGGGATGGTGTGCAGAAAGTTATATTTCCGGTGCAAACTAATGAGCTGTGAGACAGCGCGTGTTGATTCGGCAGCTATAGTGCACGAAATTCTCCTTATCACTGTAGGCTAGCCCGCATTTTTCATGAAGCCTGCTACTGTGAGCGACGATAATGGCGCTTTTTGAATTCGCCCTTCGGGCCCGAAAAATCACCATTCTCGGTGCTCTAGCGACGCAGTTTCATGAAATATGCAGTCACTGCGTCTTTAGGATAATTTCTGACGTACGCAACTTCTAGCGATTTTATTCGAACTATATCCTTGAGTCTATAGATATCGGCAGGAGTCCGCGCCAGTGAAATCAGCGAGGTGTTTGTCGCAAGAAAACGCCTGGACCCGCCAGTAGTCGGAATAAATTGCTTAGGGGGAAAAGATATGAATTCAATCGATTCGGGAACTTCAACGGCAGCTACGTTAAGTGGCGCCGGTTCAACTGTTAATTCGGATGGCACGACCGGTGTTGCCACAGCATCTCAGGGTGTAGTCACAACGGCCAGCAGTCCAGCGATGACCACACTAAGCTCGAATTCGGTAAGCCCTGCTTTGCAGGCAGTAAAACAGTCTGTTGAAACAGCGCCTACAGTTACAAATAGCGAAAGGTTATCGATTATGCATAAGGCGATCGACGCTCTTGTTGGGGTGGTTAATGCGCTGGTATCTGTGGTTAATCTTTTAGTAGGTCATTTAAAAGGGAACACAACAACTGCTCCCGGAGGATCGAGTGGTAATTCGGTAGCCCCAGGTGCTGGAAGCCCCAGTAATCCTACCAGTAATCCCGGTACGCCGGTCGCTGCGGGAGCTACACCAGGGGCTCCGGTAGTAAGAAGCGCTCTCGATGTGAACAGCAACGATGCTGGTATGATCACCGTTCGAACACTCGATGGTTTTACGGTGCGAGCAGAGGGTCGCGAGGAGGCCTGGTCGATCACCGGTCCAGATGGCCGGACTACTCGCATCTGGGGAGATCCGCACGTGTCAGAGAGTGATGGAGACCGATGGGATTTCCTGAATCGAGCTACATTTATGTTCGGCAAAAACAAGGCAACGGTCGAAGTTGTCCCAGCGGGTAATGGTCAGACACTCTCGGCCCGACTCACTATATATTCGGATCACGAGCGTGTAACGATCGATGGGATAAATAATAATAAACCGAATATAATTGCTGCTAGCTCTGACGGGTTGCAACACGATGCGTCGCTTGCGGATGGAGACATATATAAGAGAGTGGTAACTGAAGTAGGCGAGTCATGGGTATCGGCAACAACGGGAAAATCAGTGCCGGTAACAAGAACAGCGGCAAAGTAGTTTAGCCAAATGCCTGTAGAGTGCTCGGTCAGCAGCCCGTATCGCCGCGGCTGCTGACCGCGGCTTGGGGAAAATATTCCCCGTCCACGAGCCAGCTGTGCTGCTTTTGCCTACCGTGAGGCGCGTTGATTCGGAAAACTCGGTGCTAAGCCATTAGAGTGAGGTAGCTTTCAAGGTGGCAACGTAATTGCTTTAACCCTCATGAAACAATCTGGCGGGATGGTGCAGGATGCTCCCCTTAGGCTTATGACAAGCCGCCCCCGGTAAAGATACAACGAGAGTTATCTTTATGATGCATCGCCTGCACTTTGAGGAGGCTCAGCCGAGCTCCTTTGCAATTAGTCCCGCTCGCTCTAATGGCGAAATAAGGGATGACGCAGAGTCTGAATCACTCGCTGCCGAGTTCCAGAGTCTTCTAGCGCAGCTTACCGGGCAGATAACGGCTATACCGGATCAAGGCGTGGCACTAGGTTTGGCGCTGGCCCAGACCGTAGCACCAGAGCGGTTGCGACAGACAGACGATCAACGTGATGACCGGGCGGAGACGAGTTCCGGCGAGCAGCAGGATGCCTTCTCAGACACCCTAAGCGCTAAATCAGATAGCACTACATCAGATTCTATCGATAACCGGTTACGTGGGCGGCAGGAAGGGCAATCATCTACTGAAGGGGCTGCGGAGCAAGAGCGCGAAAATAGTTTGGTAAATACCGGTGAGATCGTAGTTGAATCTGGTGAAATGTCTCAGGAGGTAGCTCAGGTCGTCCAACAGGTTACAGCTCAAAGTGTAAGTGAAGAGGTCTTTACGGCGCTTACAGGCGAGATTACAGAGGGCCCTCTGGTGACTGAACAGCTTGTTGTCGCCGAGGAAGCGAATCAGAAAGAGGTTCAAACTATCGTTGTGGAAGGAGTGGCTAACGAAGAAGCTGTAGCCACGGTAGTGCAGCAGGAGCTCGGGCCTGTACGTAGGTCGGTGAAAAAAGAGGCTAACGAAGACCAAGACGAGGGTGCTGCTGAGGATAGCCTTTTTGCCCAAGGTTATGCAGCTGATGTAGAGACACAGGATCAAGGTGCAATCCTTAAAAAGAACATAGCAGCTCTTAATCGCAAGCACGTTGACTCAGAAAACGACGCGCAACATGCCCATTCATCAGCAACAACAGTGTCCACTCACCAGCACCAGCAACAGAGCTCTTTGGGGAATGCAGATACTCGCGGTTGGCAGAGATTCGATAATGCCGAGGTTGGGTCCCAGCAGAGAGTCGGGGAAGGGGGCAAGAAAGGCGAGGGACGTACCCTCAGTGTGCAAGAGCATTTAGCACCAGAGAGCTTTGTTCCCGGTGAGTCTAAGCGCAGTGAGGCTCGTTCCGATAGCACGCTACAGATGATGCTCCTACGACAAGCTTTTGAAGGTGTTCGGGCAGCGCGCAGTGATGGTAGCGAGCTTACACGTAATCGAGCGCAGACGCAGTCGGTGCAGGGAGCTGTAACGGCAGCAGAGCCGCGAGCTGCTCAGGGGGAATCAGCCTCACGGAGCAAGCCGCTTAGCCGCCCGCAGATCGGCCGAATGCTTGAGCGAGTTGAGAGCACACTAAAGCAAGCTGCTCGGGCACGAGATGGTAAGACTATCTCGCTGCACCTTGAGCCCGTTGACCTAGGTAAGGTGAAAGTGGATGTAAGTCTGCGAGAGGGAGCTCTGCATGCTAGGATATCCCCGGATAATCAACAGGTTGCCCAGGCTTTGCGTGAGCATGCGCATGAGCTGCAGGGAGCCCTACGAAAGTTAGGACTTGAGGTCGATTCGGTTAGCGTTTCGGTTACGATGGACGAATCATTTGGGGAAATGACTACCGGCCAGGAGACGATGGACGGCAGGAGTTTCCACGAGGAACGGAACAACATGCCCAACGAGAGGGCGCAAGTACTTGATAATACGATTGGCAACGAACTTGCTCTGACATCAAAAGCCAACGGTGATTCAGGCCGGGCGGGAGCAAGGAGTGCAGCCGACCACTGGATAGCTTAAGGCTAGTTAGGTAGACGAGATATGGCAACAAATTCAACCGGCGGTGTGTCATCAGGCTCTTTTGCTCAAGGGGTACAACTCACCTCCAAGAGCAAGAGCGAGCAGATCGGCAAGGATGATTTCCTCAAATTGCTGGTAACGCAACTTAAAAATCAAGACCCTGAAGATCCTACTGAGAGCAAGGAGTTGGCTGTCCAGCTAGCTCAGTTCACACAGGTGGAAAAGCTAATCTCGATCGATGAGAAGTTAACTGCACAAAGCGATGCCGCTTCGATGGGCTCAATGGCAGGTTACTTGGGCCACAACGTCGTGCTTAACAGTAAAGAGGTAGATGTTCGTGGTAGTAGTGCCGGAAAACTTCAGCTTGGGCTGCCAAGAGATGCAGCGGGGGTGAAGGTGCAGTTTCTAAATGCAGCTGGAAAAGTAGTCGGAGAGAAGGACCTTGGACAACTCTCTGCTGGAAAGCAGGTAGTGTCTCTTGATGGCGTTGGCGTTCCAGACGGTAAGTATGCGGTGAAGGTTGTGGCACAAAATCGATTTGGCGGCGGGACGTTTGAACCAATAGCTAACCCAGTGGGTCTGGTGTCTGGTTTCATTCCAGGGCCGAATCCGAGACTGATCGTAGGTGGTCGAGAAGTTGCTATGGGCGAAGTAATTGAAGTCGCACTGAGCGCATCAGCGTAGTAGTAGCACTCGAAGTACTCTGGGAGACACGGATTAGTCTCTAGGAAAGCAGGAATTTCAGGGAAGAGCTAAAACTCGCGTGTAGTTAAAAACACTGGACGCACTGGTCACCCATGCACATGTTGCCAAGAAGGGATGGCCGGTTTTTTATAATGGAAGGTACCTGTGCCAAGTATCGTAAACGGACTATTCGCCGGTCGCTCCGGAATCGCAAGTCACGGTAACGCAATCGCAGTTGCGGGTGATAATATCTCAAATGCTAGCACGCCTGGCTTTAAAGCTAACCGAGCTGAATTCGAGAGCCTTATTGCGGGAGATGGAGTTTTAGGTCGACAATTCGGTAGCGGTTCATCGACTGCATCAGTTGCGATGCTCTTTGACCAAGGGACACTTGAGTTCACTGGTCGACCACTTGATTTGGGTATCAGTGGTACTGGCTACTTTGTTCTAGCAAAAGAAGATCAGCGCTTCTACTCTCGTGCAGGTAACTTTAAGGTCGATTCATCTGGATTTATAGTTAATCCTGGAGGACTAGCAGTTCTCGGGTTTCCCGCAAACGGTAGCGGTGCCTTAGAGCCCCTAAACGTAAACACAATTGAGCAAAGCGCCATTGAAACCACTGAAGTAACTATAGCAGGGAATGTGAATGCCAGCGCGAATCTCGTCGCTGCTGCAACTATTCCAGTTCCAGGAGTGGCGGTTCCACCGACTGTAACCTACGCCAACCTTAATCAGTTCGCGGAGTACTCAACCGTGGTGGATACCTTTGATTCGCTTGGAGAGCGACACCCCACGACACTGTTCTTCTTCCATACAGGTGTTAACGAGTACACAATCCGTGCATATGTAAATAATGAGGATGTTGATGCCGTTCCGGTGCCTCCAGCGGTGGGATTAACCGGATATCCCCGCTTTATAGGTGAGGCAGTCATGACATTTGGAGGGGACGGGCGAAGAAATCCTCTGCCGACTCCCGGAGTTGCTGATTTTACTGCAAACGTAGCCTGGAGCAACGGTGCAGACGCGAGTGCCATAGAGTTTATGTTCTCGCCACTTACACAGTTCTCGTCGCAGTCCAATATCTTGTCTATCTCTCAAGATGGCACTGGAGTTGGCGCTGTCCAGAGCATTAGCGTCGGTACCGACGGCAAGATCACGGCGCTGCTCTCTAACGGTCAACAGAACATGCTGGGACAGCTAGCAATGGCCTCCTTCTCAAATCAGGAGGGGCTCGGTAGGCAAACAGGTAACGTATTCACCGAGTCGGCTGCTTCAGGTGCCGCGATCATCGGGCGAGCTGAGAGTGGAGCGCTAGGTAGTATCAAATCAGGAACTCTTGAGTTGTCTACAGTAGATATCGCCTCTGAGTTTGTTAAGATCATCACCCTGCAGCGAGGATTCCAGGCGAGCTCCCGACTAATTACGACGATCAACCAGCTGCTCAACGAAATTATCCAGTTGGCTTAAAGGTAGCAGAGGCGTTACCATCTTGGTATGGTAACGCTTAGTAGCGACGAAGAATTAAAAGAAAGGGTCTTAGCCCGCGATTATCGGGCAGTTGCTCGGCTTATTACACGAGTTGAGAGTGGGCACGCCGGCGCGCGCGCTCTTGCAGCAGCGTTGCGACGTCCGCATGGAAGAGCGCACGTGATCGGAGTAACTGGTGCTCCAGGCGCAGGTAAGTCAACGCTGGTCGATCACATCGCCATGGAGTATCGTCGGGCCGGATTATCTGTAGCCATTCTGGCTGTTGATCCCTCGAGTCCATTTAGCGGGGGAGCGATCCTTGGAGATCGCATTCGCATGAATCGGGCTGCAGATGATCCGCAGATTTTTATCCGTAGCATGGCCACCCGTGGATCTCTGGGCGGTTTGGCGAAAGCGACTCTTGAAAGTGTTCATGTGCTCGATTGTGCAGGATTCGATATTATTTTATTGGAGACTGTTGGGGTAGGGCAGGCCGAGGTTGATGTTGTTCGATCGGCAGACACCTGCGTCGTCATCCTTGTGCCGGGCATGGGCGACAGTGTGCAGATTATAAAAGCTGGCCTGATGGAGATTGCCGATGTCTTTGTGATTAACAAAGCCGATCGCGACGGGGCGCTAACTCTTGAAAAGGACCTGCTAACCTTGCTGTCGCTGGTTGAGGTGGCGCCAGATATGTGGAGGCCTGTAGTAGCCAAGACGGTAGCAACAGAGGCCAAGGGAATTGATAGCGTTGTGAATGCGACCCGCTCGCATCTGACATGGCTAGAGAGCTCCTCGCATGGCTATGCGCGTCGGCTCCGTGTTGTCTCTCAGACTATTGTGGCCATGGCTTCTGAGTGGATTGCTCAGCGTGCTCTGCGAGGCCGTGAGCTTCAAATTGATAGTCTAGCGCGGGAATGTATCTCACGCACTAAAACCCCCCTAGAAGCCGTTGAGGCATTGGTGAAGGGGTGCGAAAAAGCTTAAGCTGAGATCAAGCTCTAGCGACTCAATTCCTTAGCGACGATGTTACTCATGATCTCGCTAGTACCTCCACCGATCGGCATTAAGCGCAGGTCTCGCCACCAGCGCTCAGGAGAGAACTCCGTCGTGTAGCCGTAGCCGCCGTGAATCTGTAACGCCTTGTCGGCGATCCAGACTGCATCATCGCAGACCATACGCTTAGCAGCTGCAACGTATGTGCGACAGTCTTTGCCGGCAAGAAGCAGGTCGAGAGCATGGTGAGCGAGAGACTCGCCGAGATGAATCTTGCGGCGCATCTCAGAGAGATAGCGTGAAACAGCACCAAACTCAGATATCTTTTTTCCAAACGCCTCTCGCTCTCCTGAGTATTTGCTGGCAGCCTGATAGCACATTCGCGCTCCGGCAAGAGAGGTTAGAGTCAGCATCAAACGTTCCCAGTTAAGGTTTGCAGCTGCCTGATTCCAACCATCGCCAAGACAGCCTAAGATGGCAGCCTCGTCTACCTCTACATCCTCAAATACCAGCTCGGCTGTATCGGAAGCATGCCAGCCGACCTTATCAAGGGTCTTTGACACGCGGAATCCCTTGGATGCTGCGTCAACAATGAAGGTAGTAAAACCTCCGTATCCTGCGTTGGGGTCGGTCTTGGTTAGTACGAGTATGAAATCAGCCCTGGCACCGTTAGTAATAAACGTCTTTGAGCCGTTGATATACCAGCGAGAGCCGCGTTTAGTCGCAACCGTTCGAATTCGGGCTAGGTCGCTTCCAGCACCCGGTTCTGTGAATGCGTAGGCTCCGATGGCTGTACCTGCAACAGCCTGGGGAAGCCAGTGGCGCTTGGCCTCCGGAGTTCCGAATTTTTCAAGGCCATGACTGATGACGAGTGAGTGCATATTAACTGCAACGGTAAGCCCCACTGATGGCATTTCTCCGAAGGTTTCACACCAGGCACCAGCCATCTTATAGTCACCGCCTACTCCACCATATTCCTCCGAGAGGAGTATTCCGAGGTAGCCCTGGTGACCAAGAATAGTAAAAACGTCATCGGGAAATCGCCCAGCCCTCTCCCAGGCCGTGATGTGTGGAGCTAACTCCTGCTCGAGTAGCTTTGTTACAGAATCAATAAATGGCTCATAGTCTTGGTAGTAAGGTGATATCTTCATAATCTCTCGGCGATAACCTCAGCTATGTCACGTACATCGAGCTTGGTCTCGTTATTATTTATTTTAACCCCATCTTCCATCATCTGCATACAAAAAGGACACGCCGTAGCGACAGTTTGCGCCCCCGTATCCGCTGCCTCTTGGGCGCGAATTGAGTTAACACGTTCGCCTATCTTTAGGTCCATCCAGAAGTGACCGCCTCCGGCACCACAACAAAGCCCTTTCTCGCGACTTCGCTCCATCTCGATAATCCTTAGGCCCTTGATCGCGCGCAGCCCTTGGCGCGGAGCCTCATACTCATCGTTGTAGCGCCCTAGATAACACGGGTCATGGAAGGTAACGTCTTGCAGCGCACCTTCCTTGATTGGGAGTTTGTCCTCTGCAATGAGCTGCTTGAGAAGCTGCGAGTGGTGGATAATCTCAGGTGTGCGCCCTTCGCCTAGGTTTCCAAACTGCGGATACTCGTTCTTAATCGTGTTAAAGCAGTGTGGGCAGTTAGCAACAAGAACTTTAAACGAGACTGACTTTAGCAGTTCGATGTTTTGCTTGGCCATTGTTTGGAATAGATTCTCTTCTCCAAGGCGACGAGCTGGATCACCCGTGCATCCTTCAAGAGTGCCAAGAACACCGAAGGAGAGACCGGCTTTTTGCATGATTGATACGAGCGATTTTGCGATCTTTTGTTTGCGTGGATCGTAAGCGGAGACACAACCAACCCAGTAGAGATAATCAACCGAGTCGCCCGGCTGTAGCATTTTCACGTCTAGTCCCTTGAGCCAAACAACACGATCCTCTGCAGGGCCATAGGGGTTGCCGCGACTCTCAAGCGAACGAAGAGTTGCTTGAGCTTCATGTGGAATCTGTCCCTCCATCATCGTCATGTGACGGCGATTGCCAACAATCTGATCAACGTGATTGATGCCTACCGGACAGGCCTCTACGCAGGCCATGCATGTATTACAGGTCCAGAAAACGTTCGGATCAATCACATCGCCTGATATTTTGGCGTCAGCAGATCCGCCAAGGGTGCGGACAGCTTCTTGTACGAGAGGATTACGGGCGCGGTACGTACCGTTGGCGACGAAGCGATCGTCTTCATGGCGCACTGCGTTAAATGGCAGAAGTACATCGCTTGAGAGGGCCTGATCAAGTTTCACCGCAGGCGCGGGTAGTTTTGAATCGCCGAATTTGCCCTCTGCATGCAGGGCATAGGCGTGGTTACGAGTGTCAAGGATCATCCACTTAGGCGAAAGTGGCTTGCCCGATAGATACGCTGGGCAGACATCCTGGCATCTACCGCATTGTGTGCAGGCATCGAGGTCGAGCAGGTTCTTCCAGGTGTAATCCTTGATTGTGCCAAGTCCCAATGAGAATTCTTCACCGCTCTCCATCATCGATTGAATATCACCAATAAATGGAAGTGCACCTTTTGGTCGTGCTGTACGCGAGAAGAATAAATTAAGCGGGCTTGATAGGATGTGAAAAAATTTGGTGTAAGGGAATAGCGCGATGAATGCGTAGACCGTAAGTGTATGAAACCACCAAGTGATAAAATGTATGGAGCGAGCCTGATCCGCTGAGAGAAACCAGGCACCCTGAGCAACAAGCCAACCCACAGGGGAGTAAAGGGCCCAAGGGTCGTTGGTCACGTACACCCGCAAGCCCTCAAGCACGTAACCCTGAACCACCATCAGCGCCAGCATAGCTAGGATGTAGTCTTCATTGCGCGAGAAGTGAGCGCCGTCCGCCTGCGCAATATGGCGTCGGTAACCAAAGAAAAGAACACCTCCCAAGAGCAAGACGCCAAAGACGTCGCTGAAAACAGTGACCCAAAGATAAAAGTTTCCCTGATAGATACGAATGCCGAGATCGTGATGGATAAACACCATCGTTGTGGTGAAGGTTAGAACCAGGAAGCCAAGGTAAACCAGTAGGTGAGCTACCGCAGTGCCGCTCTTACCCCTAACAACTTTTTTCTGTAGCAATCCGCACTGGATTAAATCGTCGAGTCGCGATAACCACGAACCAGTGTATTCCGGCGCAGGTCGCCCGGACCACCATAGCTCTGAGCGGCGCACTACGCCGTTAAGACCGATGAAAACACTGACAAGTAACAACCCATAGAGCCCAATAACATTTGGCAGGGTGTTGAGATTCCACATTATTTCGCGAGTTGCATTCATGTGCTTACGTTATCGACAAGTTACCTGTGGCACCAGCGGTTTTTGAAACCTAGGAGCATCTTATATGATCCACGAAACAGCAGTTCCGGGCCCAGAAAAATCGGCGCTGTGGCTGGAAATCACTACAGCATTCGGGTGCTTGAGACATAATTATCTTCTCTGACTACAGTTTTTAAATGTAACCGCCTGACTTTATTGGGATTTAGCCAGCTTGAGGCTGGGCTACTTTGGAATCAATCTGCTTAACCATTGCATCCTAAAGATCACACGCCGTTGAATTGTCAGGCGCAGGTATGGGCCGGCGTAACGGAAGAGGATCAGCAGATGGACAATGAGGGAGATGTTTTACCAAGAGAAGCTAGCCCCGATGAAAAGGGACAGGAGAGCGCGACACATGCGACAAAAGCTCCCAGTACTTCACCAGTAGCGAATCAACGTGTAGAGGTGAGTGCGCAGACTATCGCACGTATGATGGGGATCGCCTCAGCTACGGATCTGCAAGTTATCGAAGGCCGGTTGGATCTACTAGCATCACGAGTTTCCACGTTGATGACCAAGGTCGATAAGGTGCTGGCCGGGCTCGGTGCTCTTGCGAGCATAAGTGACATAGGAAGATTAGAGACGCAGATCGCATCAATGAAATCTATGCTTAGAGATGCCGTAGAGTCGGTGCGTGGCTTACACGATGTACCAAAAGCGAGTGAAAGAGAGAGCAGTGAAGCTCAGAGTCGAAAGCTCAGAGAGGGTATTCAGTCTAGCTCCGACTAGAGGAGCTTTCAGAGCTGAGCTGAAAAGAAGATTCGAAGAAGATATTTTTGAGTCCGGTTATTGTTTTTAAAGAGGTTACATGGCACGAGCTAAAGCTCCCGAATCTGACAAGGATAAACAGCCACTAGCAAGCAAGATCGAAAAGACTCGCTCATCCAAGGATAACTATGTGCTCGATTTAAAGGTAAATAGCCCGGCGTCCCTGGGCTACTTGCGTATCGACGGGCTTGAATCAGCACCAGCCATGGTGCGTTTGTCGAGAATCAAAGGGCTGGACGTCATCGCTATTACTGACCTGTATAGCGGCGATTTCATCGACCCACTCGTTTCTGCAGCTCAAGGTGCGCCGCTAACCGTAATCCCCGGAGTCAGCTTGCGCTGTAGAGTTGGTCGGTGTGATGATATTATCATTTCCTGTCTCTTCCCAGAGTCAACAACATCGAGTGCCGTAGCCGCATTTCTCAGGGCGCTACAGATCCCGGAGCAGGCAAAAGGCAATGCAAGCTACGTTGTTGAGCAACCTCTTGATCAGGTGTTGCACACTCTGGATTCATTTGCAGGAGTAGCTATACCAACCAGGGTCGATAAAACACCAACGCGTCTAGCGGTGCTAGGTGAGTTAGTCGAGACCTATGGTTTTAGGGCCTTCGACCTGACCTACTCGGAGACGGCCGCAGTTTTTAAACGACGCTGGCCCAAGAGCAAATTTCAGTTTTTCTCGTTCTCTGATGCCTATGCTCTAGCGCAGATTGGGAGTCGCTCGGCGCGCGTTAAGCTTCCTACCCCCGGATTTGCTGGAATACGGGAGGTCGTTGCGCGTGACCTCCCTGATCCTTCAGCCAAGATAAGCCCAGCGTAATTAATTCTTTCAAAAATCACTCGCGCAGGGTTTATCCTAAAAGTGCGGGCCTCTTGCTCCCAATGGAGTTGTGAGAGACAATCCCCAACATGGCATATTGGTTAGTCAAAACTGAGCCGCATGTGTACTCAATCGATCAACTGCGCCGTGATAAAGTAACGGCCTGGACGGGAGTTCGTAATTACCAGGCGCGCAATTTTCTGAAGCAGATGGAGCTTGGTGATCACGTGTTAATCTACCATTCAAATGCCGAGCCCCCGGGGGTAGTTGGGATCGCTAAGGTAAAGAGTGTGGCCAAGCCCGATCCGACCCAGTTTGACAGGAAGAGTGAATATTTTGATAGCGCAGCTACGGCTGATTCACCGAGATGGTTTTGTCCAGACTTAGCTTTTGCAGCCAAGTTTGAAAATATGGTTTCGCTTGAGTTGTTGCGGGGTAACGCTGGGCTAGAAGGGCTCTTGTTATTGCAACGGGGTTCCCGTCTTAGTGTGCTACCAGTATCAGAGAAGCACTTCTCTATCATCGAATCGATGGGGAGACAGTCGTAGGTGTGATTTGGAATAAGAAGTGTCAGAACGTATAGTAATTAAAACTCCAGAAGAGATAGAGTTGATGCGCGAAGCGTGTCGGGTCACATCCACCATCCTTGATGAGGTCGGAACTATCATTCGCCCGGGTGTCAGCACTGAGCAGATTAACATATTCGTTCATAAGAGGACCTTGGAATTGGGTGCTATACCGTCACCCCTAAATTATAAGGGATTTCCCAAGTCTGTGTGTGTGTCCCCCAACGAGGTAATCTGTCACGGTGTTCCAGCACCCTTCACGATCTTAAATAGCGGAGATATCGTCAACGTTGATGTGACCTCCTACAAGAATGGGTTCCACGGCGATTCAAGTAGGATGTACTTTGTTGGCGGAGAGGAAGCCTGCTCACCGGAAGCACGAGAGTTAGTTGAGACTGCTCGAAAAGCGCTTTACATAGGTATAGACGCGGTGCGTCCAGGGAATCGAATAGGCGATATCGGAGCGGCGATTCAGGAATATATTGCTTCAACTGGTAAGTGCTACGGCATAGTGAAGGAGTATACAGGACACGGCCTGGGTCGTGAGTTTCACGAGGCACCGCAGGTTATCCATACAGCCCGGCGTGGCACTGGGGCGGTTATTCGCCAGGGAATGACATTCACCATTGAGCCGATGATTAACGCAGGGTCTGCCAAAACCACACTCTCTAAAGTCGATGGCTGGACCGTCAGGACTGCTGACGGTTCGTGGTCTGCTCAGTGGGAGCACACTATAGTTGTCACTAAAACCGGGTGCGAGATACTCACTTGAAGTAGGCCGAAGGCTAATCCTCGGCTTCCTCTGGTAGTTCGCGGATGATTGCAAAACGCTCCATCCCCTGACTTTCTACCACAAATCGTATCCCTTTTTTTAGGTCAGCCTTAGCAGTAGCCGCTCGGAAATCCTCGATAGAGACAACCTCACGACCATTGATGCTGACGATTATGTCCCCTGGTTGTAGTTCAGCTTTAGCTGCTACTCCTTGTGGGTCGATCTGAGTGATAACCAGACCACGACTGCGCTCGGTACGTGGGCGTCGCTGAGAACTCTCATCGAACTCCTCCGCAGTGAGTCCTAAATTCTCTACAGAGCCATCCTCCACAGGCTCGGACTCCTGTGTTTGAGCCGGCAGCTCACCGATCGTTACTGAGCGAGTCTCTTTTTTCCCGGCTCGAACGATAATCAGCTCTGTGCCAGTTCCAGGCTTGATTGCAGCAACTAGGTTGCGTAGTTGATTAACGTTCTTAATTTTATCCTTGCCGACCTGGACGATAATATCTCCCTGTTGCAGCCCAGCTTTCTTAGCTGGCCCTTTGGGATCGACGTGACCTACTAGTGCGCCCTCTGTTGCATCGTAATCAAACGAGCGCGCGAGGTCCTCGCTTAGATTCTGTATGCCAACACCGAGCCAACCGCGAGTTACCTTGCCATTAGCAATTAAGCTGCTGAGCACCTGCTTGGCCATATTGATCGGGATCGCAAAGCCGATACCCATATAACCGCCAGACTTGGAGACGATAGCAGTGTTAATACCGATCACCTCGCCGCGAAGATTAACCAGCGGTCCCCCACTGTTGCCTGGGTTTATTGCTGCATCTGTTTGGATGAAATCTTCGTACTGAGAGCCGCCAGATAGCGCACGACCCTTGGCTGAGACTATTCCTGCCGTGATAGTGTTGTCGAGACCAAAGCTAGCGCCAGCGGCAACCACCCATTCTCCAATCTTTAGCTTCTCGGAATCTCCGAGCTTGGCGGGTTTGGGAAGCTCCTCTTTGACTTTGATCTTAATAACAGCCAGGTCCGTACGTGGATCTGTCCCAACAACCTTTGCCTTGACGGTGCGCTCGTTTGATAGCCGCACGCTTACCTCGGTGCTGTCACCTAGAACGTGATTGTTAGTTACAATATGGCCTTGCTCATCGATAATTACTCCGGTACCGAGACCGCGCTGGGGTGTTGGCGCCATCTTATCGAAGAATTCATCTCCGAAAAATTTACGCAGAGGATCATCACCTTGTTTGGCTTTGCTCTTCTTTGGGCTACTCTCGGTAGAGATCGTTACAACAGAAGGGGTGATTGTTTCAGCCACGCGCTCAAATGCCTGCGATAGCTCCTCTGCCAGCCGAGCACCTGGGAGTTGCTCTTGTGCCTTGCTGACCTGAATACCTGAGAGAAAGTTAAGCGCCACTAAAGCAGACAAAAAGCAACTTTGAAGCAGAGGAGCTGCCCCCTTGCTTGCTAGCTGGTTGATGCGTCTGCCATCAGGTGTTCCACTGCGGGCACTTTTGTTCAGTGTTGAGACATGTAAAGGTCTTTTCATAATGGATTTGAACCAGGGATACGTACTCCACCAATTCGTGTATCATAGTTGACGTGCGACCGAAAGGAATATTCAAGTTATTGAGATGAAAGAGAGAGTAGCAGTTATATACCTCCATGGTTTGGGCTCTTCTCCAAGCTCCCCTAAGGCGACCATGTTCGCGGGGCATTTTGGTGCTAAGGGACAGCGAGTGCTGGTGCCCGACCTGGCACTCCCAAATCTGTCGCGACTCTCCGTCGATCAAGCCTTACATCGCGTCGTTGAGGTGTTGAACGAATGTGGCTCTTGGGGGCCGATGGTAGTCATCGGTAGCAGCTTTGGAGGGTTCCTGGCGGTGAGGGCCATCACTGGCCTGCAAACATCGGTTGCTGCCAAGGTAGAGGGGCTGGTGTTGTTGGCCCCCGTACTATACCCCTGGCATCCGCATTCTCCGATTGTGTCACAGGCGATGGAGGATGAATGGCTCAGCTCCGGAAGTTTTCCGATCGAAGAGGGCTCTACAGGACAACTAGTGCCGGTGCACTTCCGTTTCTTGGAGGAACTAAAGCGTCATGCTGGGGAGATCGGCTCAGTCGATGTGCGTACACTAGTGGTACACGGCCTACGGGATGAAAGGGTGCCACACCAACACAGTGTTGAGTTTGTCGGGCGCACCCCCAGTGCGAAGCTGATTTCGTTGGATGAAGATCACCAGATGTTTGGTAATCCTCATGGTTTAGTAACGGTGGTAGACACGTTTGTGCAATCCCTAAAGCTGGATGACGGCCCATAGTGATGTGCAAAAGTTCGTGCCAGTAAAACTGACAAGGCTTTTGCCGTACATTAATGTATGATGTTGTTTTGATTCGCATCAGCGAATCGGTACGGTTTCAAAAACACGGGATTTTATGGCGGACTTTTGGAGAACTCTACAGCAGAAAAATAGTCTACCACTGGGCGGTAGGCGTGCGATAATGAAGTAATGGCGTCCCTCCCCAAAAAACGACTCTTGGCATATCTCTTTATTATCGGAGTGCTATGCGTATTGTGGCTGGGAGCCACTCCGGGAGTACTATCAAGGAAAGGAGCCGCTGGCGCTGGTATCTTTAAGCCGCCTCAGGAGAGCGGCTTCGATGCGCTTACATTACAGAATCTAAGCTCTGACTCTCAAACTTCCTCGGCGGGAGCAACGCCAGACCCCTTCGAGGCAGACCTGCGTAGGTTGGCAGCGCTTTCTGGTGGCGATAGTAGTTCTGATGATCAGGCAAGAGCGGCGCCATCGCCTACAATCCAGCCAACGCCAACCGCAGCAGCCACAGATACACCAGAGCGTAATTCTCAGCGACTTGATTCCGATGATGGGCGTAGCCTGTTCTCGGAATTGCAACCCGATGAGGGCTCTAAAGTAACTGATCCACTAGGCGGAGTTGTCATTCGTGGACCTGGGGCGGCACGACCACTGATGACCCCCGATCGCGATGCAAGCTCGCCTGGCTGGGCAGGTGGGCAGGCACGAGGGTATACCATGCTTTACGCGATGCAGCCCCAGGCGCGACAGGCCACTGAAGCAAATGTACAGGCTCTTCTTAGTGCGCGAGTGCGCGAGCCTTACATCGGAGTGCTGATTGATGGTACCTTCGGTCGAGATTTTTCGTATCTAAAAGATATCATAACGCGCCTCTCTGCTGATGGTCGTGCGCTGACGTTGGTGTTGTACCTGTCAAATGGCCCGACGATGCGAAAATGGGATGTCACCCCGATCGATCAGCACATTTTTGCGCGGATTAACCCGGAGGAATTCAGACTTCTAATCCGTCGAAATATAACCCTACGGACAGAGTTTCTGGCGGTAGTCTTGCAGGCCAAGGATGTTTTTTCTCACAACATAAGTCAGGGAGCTGGCAACACGAATTTGGCGATAGTTATGCTAGAGGACAACCTAGATGTACTGGCCTATCGCTCACTGCGCGAAATTGCGGCAGAGCAGCTTGGATCAATGTCCTCATTTATGCGTAACCCGTGTATCGGATGCTTCCCAGGTAACGACGATGATACCCTGGGCGATGCTCGTGAGGAGCACGCTCTAAATCGCTTTGACATCTTAAAGGCTGGAGATGGTTACTCCCTCGACGGCGTTGGATTTCGTTACCCTAATGGAGAGGGCTCAGGGGTTTCTCCAGAGCAGATGACGGCGATGATCAAAGAGTCGACTCGCAGAAATCTGAGATTCTTTGGATTGTGGCAGGAGCAGTGGCAGGGAGTGCGGGAAGGTGTACTTAATAAGCGACCTGAAGAACGCATATATGAACCGTCGAACCCAGACCAGCAGGGCTATGAGATCGAGATGCTACGATTAGGGTTAGTGATCGAGGAACCGCAAGATAGTGCAGATGAAACGGTACTGTCTCCATAGAATGAAAAAAGTTTAAGCTGATAAGGTAGAATTATGTTACGAGAAGAGAGAGACGTATTTATATCGACGCTTCGCGGTCAGCTTGAGACCTCTTATCCCTCAGCGAGATTTCCCCTTGATGTAGCAGTGGCGCAGATCGGCAAGCTCAAGCGTGCGGAGAATCAAGATCAAGCTGCGCACTTTTCGGATCTGCTCGATTTATTTGAGGTAACCTCAGTTAGCGCTGCGCTAGCGATCAAACGCTTGGGGATCGCGGCAAACGACACTTCTGGTATTCGTGACGCGTTGGTCGAGCTTTGGGGGCGCGCCGAGGCGGCTCGAAGCCTCTTATTTGACGTTCTAGCTGTGTGGACATCAACTGAGAGGCGTGAGCGTCAGGAAGACCTTTGGGAGACAGCGCGCCTGCTCGCTCCAGAGGCCATCGCCATCGCCATGCGACTCTCTGAGCCGGTGTCTCAATATGTTGAATTTGCTTCAAAAGTTATCTCCCAAGGGGCTCGGTCGACAGAGGTCAATAGCCTTGAGATTCCGAGGGCTTGACCAGGTTGGTGGTTGTGCTACCCTCTGCTCCCCGTGATTGATCCATAAAGTATCGCAGAGTTACGTAGTTATGAGTACCGATTTTCTTTCAACCGAAGCCGCCCGTGAAGGGGCGAAGTGGTGGGTTATAGACGCCGCAGGAGTTCCTGTGGGTCGATTGGCTACTGAGGCGGCCAACCTTATCCGTGGTAAGCACAAGCCGACATTCACACCTAACTGTGATTGCGGAGACTTCGTAGTAGTGGTCAATGCTGACAAGGTCGTGCTGACCGGCAGCAAGCCATCAACTAAGGTGTACTACCATGTAACGGGGTACATCGGCGGGATTAAGGCAGTTCCAGGGGCAGAGATGCTCGCTGATAATCCAGAGCATGCGATCGAGCGTGCCGTGGCAGGGATGCTTCCAGAGGGGATCCTTGGCCATCGTTTGAAGGGCAAACTAAAGGTGTATCGTGGCAGTGATCACCCCCACATTGCTCAGTGCCCAGCACCCCGCGCAGTTACCAATAATAAAAAGAAGTAATCCGGTTTCGAGGAGAGAGTTGTCATGATTAAAGGTGGTGGTTTTCACGCAGTAGGGCGTCGTAAGGCAGCAGTTGCCCGAGTTTATCTCCGTCCTGGATCAGGTAAGTTTACAGTAAACGGCGTTGATACCCGCGAGTACTTCGGTCGTATTAGCCTTGAGTTGATTTTAAAGAGCCCATTAGTCGCAACTGGGATGGGGGAGAAGTATGATGTTCTCGCCAACGTTTCAGGTGGCGGCAAAAGCGGCCAGGCAGGAGCGCTGAAGATGGCTCTTGGGCGCGTTTTGTGTCAGGTGGACGGAGCTCTCAGGCCAACAGTTAAGGCGATCGGCGCACTCACTCGTGACTCACGCGAGGTGGAGCGTAAGAAATACGGGCGTCACAAAGCTCGTAAGCGTCCTCAGTTCTCTAAGCGTTAAGACCCGCAGGTCTCAGCGCTGGGATAATAACGATAGCAGCAGGATCAGCCGTGGTACTGTGGGTACCACTGCGTGGTGCATGGGCTTGTGGTTCATGGGCTTCCTTGCTGGTTTTGCGAGGCCGCATCATCGGCTCTCTGCGGCCGCCATCATACACGGTTAGTGATGCTTTTTTTCGAGCGATCTTTGTGATTGTGTTCGTGCTGTCGATTACCACAAAATCAACGGAGTTTGCCGCAACATGGATATCTAGCCCGGAAATTTCATGAAGCCTGCTACTACGATCGCCGATAACGGTGCTTTTTCGGTTCAAAAATCGATTTTCGGACCGGAATGTATCACGATACGATTCCGACCCAAAAATCGATTTTAGAATTCGCCCTACGGGCCCGAAAAATCACCATTCTCGGCGCTCTCGCGACGCAGTTTCATGAAATATCCGGGCTAGCTCAGAAGGGGCTAGAGTTGTAGACACTAGCTGCTAAAAACCTCTCTACATGAGCTATCGCAATATTCATGGAGTTTTTCCTGAGAGGGTGTAATTTCCGCTTTAGTCCTAATTAACTACCGCGCATCCTTTAACCTAAAAAGAGCAGTTGCGGGTTTCAGAATGGCGCATCTGGCTAAATCACCGCGGCTTTTGAATTTTCGGTGCTCACCCTGACGGGGCCAGGGTTGCGTGCCGAAAATATCAAAGTCCTTTGTGCTCTAATTAGCTATGCTATTTTGGCTTTCCTTAACGGCCGTATTTAGTATTAGAGACCAGAATCGTGCACTAACGATGTTTGCTAAGCTAGAACGGCCTTAAGGTGCCCTGCCCACCCTTGGCGTGGATTGGGCAAGTTTTTAAAGCAAAGAGTGGAGTTGCGGGTCTGAAAATAGCGCACTTACACGAAATCACCTTGGCCTTTTAATTTTTGGTGCTCACCCTGGCGATGCCAGGTTAGCGCGCCAAAAATTTCAAAATCCTTGGTGCTTTCTTATATCTTTGTAATTTAGTCACATACGCATTTACCCAAGCTATTTTCCACGTGGAACATTCTAACCTAAAAACGGTAGTTAGGGGGGACCAGAATGGCGTAGCTTGTTAAAAGCACGAATGATTTTGATATTTTCGGTGCGCAACCCTGGAACCGTTAGGGTGAGCGCCGAAAATTCAAAAGCCGCGGCGATTTTAGCCAGATGCACTATTTTGGGGCCACAATTGCCGTTTATAGGTTTAAGGCGCTGGCTGGAGGCCTCGGTTTCTATTAGCAAAGTTGGCTCTTAATAGTGTTCCACGTGGAACATTCGGTAGCGATGATTTAGTTGAGTCGATTGTTATTAGCTAAGCTGTGCAGTTGCCAGTGTTCCACGTGGAACATTCGGTAGCGATGGTTTAGTTGAGTCGATTGTTATTAGCTAAGCTGTGCGGTTGCCAGTGTTCCACGTGGAACATTGTCTAGCCATGTTTAGTTGAGTCGATTGTTATTAGCTAAGCTGTGCGGTTGCTAGTGTTCCACGTGGAACATTCGGTAGCGATGGTTTAGTTGAGTCGATTGCTATCAGCTAAGCTGTGCGGTTGCTAGTGTTCCACGTGGAACAGTAATAATCGCTCCGCGAAGGTCTGTATTTGCTTGTATCTGTTTTAAGCACGTGATAACTCTACGGACCTGCAAGTTTATCAGCGCATTTATGACGCATATAGTAGCTATAGCAAATCAGAAAGGCGGAGTTGGAAAGACCACCAGCGCAGTGAGTATCGCTAGTCAGCTGGCGATGCTCGGATTTAAGGTTCTGCTGCTGGACTTTGACCCGCAGGCATCGGCCACGAGCGGTGTAGGGATGGAGAAGCTTCCGGAAGGAGCTGACCTTTACGATGCTTTCTTTGGGCGCGTGTCATTTCGTGATCTAGTCATCCCGTCGCCAATCGATAATCTGTGGGTAATCCCCGGTTCTCATGACCTAGTCAGCCTTGAATTAGAGATAGGTCGAACCCCAGGGCGAGAGATTATCCTTCGAAATGCGCTCAAGGAGGTTCAGGAGGGGTTTGATGTTATCTTTATTGATTGTCCACCCTCTTCCGGCCTGCTAACGCTAAACGCCCTAGGTGCGGCGCAGCACGTAATTGTTCCGCTGCAAGCTGAGTACTACTCGTTGGAGGGTCTCTCTGGATTATTGAACACGATATCCTTTGTGCAGCAGACATTTAATCCATCTCTAAAGCTGCTAGGGATATTCTTAACGATGTACGATGCTCGAACAAATCTCTCGGTCCAGGTTCTGCAAGAGACGGAGAAGCACTTTGGCGACGCGGTTTTTAGGGCAAAGATTCCGCGCAATATTCGACTCTCTGAGTCTCCGAGCCACGGATTGCCCATATGCCGCTACGATCCAACGAGCGCGGGGGCAAAGGCCTATCTTGCTCTAACAGGGGAATTAATTGAACGACTAGGGTTAAACGCCAGCGAGGAGGACTCGGGCAGGGCAGCATAGGGTAAGTGTTCCACGTGGAACACAAACTCTAAAAGGCTCTTCTAAGACTGGCTGATGTGATGAAGGGGGAATAATGACGCAAGGTGCAGCAGGAGCAAAGAAGCCGGTTCGGTCGGCGCTCGGTCGGGGGCTAAGTGCGCTCGTTTCTACCACGGCGACGCCAGTTCCGGTTGAGACCACGACTACGCGAGATTTAACGCCCACGGCAGCTCTAACCCCTAGCGTTCCAAGTAACGCGGATGCGGCGCTTTCGGTTAAGCAAACCGGTAATTATCCACAGCCGGCACAAGCTGTTGATTTTCAGGCTAAGGATTTGAATTTGCTGCCAATATCACAAATGCGAGCTAATCCGAAACAGCCCCGCCAGGACTTCTCGGATCAGGAGATAGCGGAGTTAGCTGATTCAATAAAGACCCTGGGTGTTTTACAGCCGATCCTTGTTCGACCGCTTGCAGGTGCTCCCAGCAGCACTTATCAGATTGTTGCCGGAGAGCGCAGGTTTCGCGCAGCTATTCGCGCCGGACTATCTCAAGTGCCTGTAGTTATTAGGGAATTGGGTGATAGGGAGGCCCTTGAGATCGCCCTGGTGGAGAATGTGCAGCGCCAGGGGTTAAATCCGATAGAGGAAGCGCTTGGATATCAAAAGCTAATCGACGAGTTCTCGCTTACCGCGCAAGAGGTAGCTGAGCGCGTCGGTAAAGATCGCGCCACTGTATCTAACACAACGAGGCTACTGAAACTCCCACAGCTGATTCAAGAGATGCTGCGCGATGGTCGTATATCGGTAGGGCACGCTAAGGCGATCCTGACGGTGCGCGAACCAGCCGCGCAGATCGGATTGGCAAACAAGATCATCACCGAGAGTCTATCGGTTCGAGCAATAGAGTCGATAGTTGCACGAGATGTAGTGCTGGAGTCGCCAAAGAAGGATCGGATTCTTGCAGCTCGTCGCTCTCGGGTAGCAGAGTATCCAGAAATAGAGGAGCGTTTAAGAAACGTTTTGGGGACAAAAGTAACGATCCACAAGAAGCGTAAAGGTGGTAGTATAGAGGTGCACTTTTTCTCTGATGAGGAGCTCGATAGACTCGTCCATTTTGTTGGCGCAAGTCGTGAATAGTTCAGCAAAATAGGCGAAATATTCTGCTAGTAGGCGGAAATCAAAAAAGCAGGGTTACTCTGAAGCGTTCAAAACTGTTCTAAACTAAGGTAAATGAAGAGGGGAGATATGGCGATAGGCGGAAACACAGCAGACTCACTTTCAACCACAACAAAGTTCACCCTAGGAGGAGCGAGTGGAGCGGGCACAGCTACAGCAACGGCTGCAGCTAAGGTTGGAGCCACAGTTATTGGCCCTGAGGCTGTGTTGCGAGGCGATATAAAGTCCAAGAGCGACCTGGTCATCGCTGGCTCGATCGAAGGAGAGGTCAGCTCTGAATCAAAGATAGTGATCGCCCAGGGGGGATCGGTTGTCGGTCGTCTGGCTGCCATGGAGATCGTTATTGAAGGGCGCCTCGCGGGTGATAGCACAGCGACCAAGTCGCTTTCGATCCTGAGCTCTGCGCAGGTGCGCGGTGACGTTTCAACCCCCGTAATAATGATTGAGCCCGGAGCGACCTTTGTTGGACGCTGCAGTATGACCGAGCAGCCCGAGTAGGGCCTATAGGACCAGAATACGAGGCGACAGGGGATAAAAGCCCTTAGTTTTTGAGCCGTAGCTTAGTCGTCCGTTATAATTCCAGACAGGAGGGATAAATCGGTCCTTAAGTGTTGATCTTAGACCGGAGATCGTGGATTCTTCCTCACATATGATCGAGTCTATTATCAGTGTCCTAGCTGCCGTATCCCTGTCGCCACTAGACGGAGTGATGATTGTTGTCTGTACCGGACTTTTCTTCCTGCTCTATAAGGTGTTGGAAGTAAAAGTATTCGCGCCGCTACTAGAGCACGTTGAGCAGCGTGAGTCGCTGACCACAGGGGCAGTTTTCACAGCATCCCAGATGCGCCAGAAAAGTGCGGCGCTCAAGGCGCGCTTTGATGATGCGGTTTTTAAGGCTCGGGTGGCCGGTAATACTAAACGATCAGAGATAGTTGCCGCTGCTAAAGAGCGGGCTTCTGGTATCGTTCGTGATGCCGAGAACGCTGCAGCGAGCGAGCTCGGCGCAGGGCGTCAGGAGATAGCAAGTCAAATCGCCAGGGCGCAAATCGGCTCGGAGAGCGAGGCCCAAGAGTTGGCCACTCGACTAGCTAGCCAGGTAGACACGCAGTTGTCCCAAGTGGTTTAAGGGCGGTATCGAAGCACCTATATTTTGCCAGGCAAAATATCGACTTTCTTCACGTTTCTGGCTATCCTACCGGCGCTTTTAGCCCTCGTCGCTTATGCGGAGAGGGGCCCAGCATCCGGCAAGGTGCGGGACAAATGTAAAGTGCAACCAGAACAACAGTACTAACAGACGCCAGATGATTATATCTTTCACACTATCGACCCGCCGAGCTTTGTGTCTCACTGCGCTTCTGATTCTCGGCTCTGCAAAAGTTGCTGTGGCATCTGCTGGGCACGGTGAGCCGTCGATCGGCGATCTCACTTTTTATTGGATCAATTTCGTCCTTTATATCGGCATTATGGTCTACATTCTGCGAAAGCCGCTGGCGCGTGGCTGGGCAGCTCGCACAGCAAAGATTAGACAGAGCGTGACGCAATCAACCGAAGAGGTAGAGACAGCAGAGCGCGAGTTAAACGCGATTGAGGCGCTCAATAAAACCCTTCCCCAGGAAGAGGAGAGGGTTAAGCAACAGATCATAGAACAAGCCAATGCAGAGGCGGCAGATATTATTCGCCAGGCAGAGCAGCGTGCCGTGCGAATTCGCGAGCAGGCCAGGGAATTACTCAAGGGCGAGATGCGCAGCGCACAGTCGTCGTTCCGTGGCGCCCTTGTTGCTCGAGCGGTGCAACTTGCAAAAGAAAAATTTGGGGCAGGGGAGTTTGCTAATCGAGAAGATGCGTATCGTGCAGCAGCGGTAAGCCGCGCCAAGCAGCTCTCGCAGCACTAAAAATTATCGAAAGCAGGGGCACAAGTAATGGTAGCAGGAAAGCAGGACAGAGTAGCAAAGAGATACGCTAGAGCGTTATTTGAGGTGTGTCCGCCGGCGGAGTTTGACGCGACTGCCAAGCAGCTGAGGATGTTGTCCTCTGCATGGACTAGCTCTGCTGATTTTCGGCAGGCGATGCTTAATCCAAGTATTCAGGATGGCGCGCGGCTAAGCATAGTTGAATCTTTAGTAACCAACCTCGGGCCCTCAATCGGACTTAGCGGCTGGGTTAATCAACCTATACAGCGAACCGTGCAGGCCTTAGTTGCTTTGCGTAAGGTGGCGATCGTGCCGATGATTGCTGAGATCTTCGTGCAGCTAGTAAACGAGTATCGAAAGAGCCTGACGCTAGCTGTGAGTGTTGCAAAAGAGGTTACGCCAGAGTTAGTCGCTGACGTTAAGGCTAAACTTTCACAGACGCTAGGCGGCGAGGTTACCGTAACGGTTAAAACCGATGCGGCGCTCCTTGGCGGTATGACGATTCGGCTCGGGGACACCTTGCTCGATCGTTCCGTGGCAGGGACGCTTCAAAGATTGGCCTCGCAGTTGGCTTAGGTGGGGGATTAGAGAGATTAAGGTGGGTGTAGAGAAGAGCCTGCATAGGATATCGAATAGAGCTGGTATTAGAAAAGAATTAATAGGAACAAACCAAGAGGTACTATGGACATACGAGCAGACGAGATTAGCAGAATCATCAAAGAGAAGATCGGCGGCGCCGTTACAAATCAGGATCTAAGCGAAGTCGGCACCGTATTGAGCGTAGGAGATGGAATCGCTCGTGTTTACGGGCTAGGTAAGGTTGGCTTAGGAGAGCTGGTTGAGTTCGCCAACGGGACCAAGGGGCTGGCGTTTAACCTTGAAGAGGACCAGGTGGCTGTGGTGGTGATGGGAGAGAGCACCGCGATCGCCGAGGGTGATATGGTGAAGCGCACCGGTCAGATAGCATCAGTGCCTGTTGGAGAAGAGTTGGTCGGGCGCGTAGTTGATGCCCTAGGAAACCCAATCGATGGCCTTGGCGATATCAAGACCTCGGAGACCCGTCGTATTGAGATAAAGGCTCCGGGTATCGTTGGTCGTAAGTCTGTGCACGAGCCGATGCAGACCGGATTGAAGGCGATCGATTCGATGACGCCGGTTGGTCGCGGACAACGCGAGTTGATTATCGGCGATAAGAAAACCGGAAAAACTACAGTTGCCATTGATACGATTATCAATCAGAAGGGTAACGGAGTTATCTGTATTTACGTCGCGATTGGCCAGAAGCGATCGTCGGTTGTTCAGGTAGTAGAGAGGCTCAAGGAGTACGGAGCAATGGATCACACGATCGTCGTTGCAGCCACAGCTTCTGAACCATCACCGATGTCGTTTCTAGCTCCGTATACCGGATGTGCCATGGGTGAGTATTTTATGAACAAGGGCAAGCATGCTCTAGTGATCTATGACGATCTATCCAAGCACGCTGTTGCTTATCGTGCGGTATCGCTACTTACCCGCCGCCCTCCGGGTCGAGAGGCTTACCCAGGAGATGTTTTCTACCTACACAGCCGTCTATTAGAGCGCGCAGCTAAGTTGAGCGATGCCCTCGGTGGTGGATCGCTAACCGCATTACCGATAATTGAAACCCTTGAAGGTGACGTATCGGCTTATGTACCAACTAACGTTATCTCGATCACGGACGGTCAGATATTTCTTGAGGCCGACCTCTTTAACTCCGGCATTCGCCCGGCAGTAAACGTGGGTCTGTCGGTTTCCCGAGTGGGAGGAGCAGCGCAGGTTAAGTCGATGAAAAAGATCGCTGGAACCCTACGTCTTGACCTGGCTCAGTATCGTGAAAAGCAAGCGTTTGCTCAGTTTGGTTCCGACCTAGATCCAGCAACTCGCGCCCAGCTGGCTAAAGGTGCGCGGCTAGTAGAGATTCTAAAGCAGGGGCAGAACGTGCCGATGCCAGTGGAGCTCCAGGTATTGTCGATTTACGCCGTTGCCAACGGGTTCACCGACAAACTCGATGTTGCGCAGGTTCGTACGTTTGAAGAGGCGCTACACCGCTACATGCTCACAAGCCAGGCAGACCTGATGAGTGAGCTGCGGACCAAGGCAGAGCTGACCAAGGATATCACCGAGCGGCTTAACAAGGCGATCGGCTCATTCCTAGAGCAGTTTGTGGCAGGAACGGCGACATCTGCTAAAACCGCTTCGGTAAATGGTAACGGCGCCCACGGTGGTGCCGCAAAGGGTGCACAGACGCACGCAACGGCTGCATAGGGAGCGAGTTAGCGCATGGCAGGCTTAAAGGAGATTCGCCGGCGACTGAAGTCGGTGAACAACACAAAAAAGATCACCTCAGCGATGAAGCTTGTCTCGGCAGCGAAGCTGCGCAAGACACAGGAAGCTGTGCTGCGTTCTCGTGCCTACACGGATTCGCTAAAGGGGGTTTTGGCTCAACTGCAAGGGGGAAGCGAGTTTACTCATCCGTTGCTTGAGCCGAGGCAGACCGTGCGGAAGGTACGCATTCTCGTTTTGGGAGCTAGCCGTGGTTTGTGCGGCGCGTTTAACACTAACATCAATCGGCGTATCGAGTCGCTCTACCGAGAGCTGACAACGAAGTATCCCGGTTGTGAAGTTTCAAGCGTGCTGCTCGGCAAGAAACCGGCTGAGTATTTTAGGCGTATTGGGCGTCAATACCTAGAGGCGGTTGAAAACATAGCAGACGATCCGAATGCCTGGCCGATACAGGATATCTGCCAAAAACTGGAGATAGACTTCATTAAGGGCGAGTTCGACGAGTTGCACGTAGTGTACACCCGATTTCGTTCGGCTATCTCTCAAACAGCAGTGGCAGAGAGGCTTCTACCGCTCGATCGCGAAGCTGTAGCAGGAAGTTCAGCTGATGTCGGTGCGGCAGCCACGGGAATCACTTTATTTGAGCCGAATCCTCAGCGTGTTTTCGATGCTGTTGTGCCCCGCATAGTTCGCGCAACTGTGCGTCAGGCAGCGTTTGATACAAAAGCAAGCGAGCACGCAAGTCGAATGACGGCTATGGATAACGCCACAAAGAACGCAAAGGAGTTGATCCACTCGCTTACGCTTAAGCGTAACAAGCTGCGTCAGAGCGGAATTACGAGTCAGCTCCTTGATATAGTTGGCGGTGCTGAGGCGCTAAAGTAGGGGATCGGTCAATTAAAAAGAGTAATCAGAGATTTAAAGGAATTCAAGCAACAAAGGAAGGAACAAGATGACACAGAATACGACTCAAAGCATGGGACGCAAAGGAAAGATCGTTCAGGTACTCGGCGCCGTAATCGACGTTGAGTTTCCGCAAGGCGCCGGGATCCCCAAGATTTACGATGCGCTATTGACTACTAATCCGACGATCGATAATCAGCCGAATAATCTGGTGCTAGAAGTAGCCCAGCACCTAGGCGATAACGTGGTGCGCTGTATAGCTATGGACTCGAGTGAGGGTCTCGTACGCGGTCAGGAGGTTATTGATAGCGGCGCGCCGATATCGGTTCCGGTAGGTCAAAAAACTTTGGGACGTATCCTAGACGTAACTGGTCGCCCGATCGATGAGCTAGGTTCAGTTGATACCGATATCCGCTGGCCCATTCACCGTCCGACCCCTTCATTTGAGGAGCAGTCAACCTCTAAGCAGATTCTAGAGACCGGGATTAAGGTCGTAGACCTGATCGCTCCGTTTCTCAAGGGAGGAAAGATCGGACTATTCGGCGGTGCCGGAGTAGGCAAGACCGTGATCATCATGGAGCTAATTAACAACATCGCTAAGGCGCACGGAGGTTTCTCCGTTTTCGCTGGAGTTGGTGAGCGTACCCGTGAGGGTAACGATCTCTGGCATGAGATGAAGGATTCAGGTGTTATCGATAAGGCGTGTCTGGTTTACGGCCAGATGTCAGAGCCACCAGGAGCGCGCTTCCGTGTAGCTCTCTCAGCCCTTACAACAGCTGAGTACTTCCGAGATGAGGAGAATCGAGACGTACTGCTCTTCGTTGATAATATATTCCGTTTCTTGCAGGCAGGCTCCGAGGTTTCCTCATTGCTTGGTCGTATGCCGAGCGCCGTAGGATACCAACCAACCTTGGCTACTGATATGGGGCAACTCCAAGAGCGAATTACCTCAACAAAGAAGGGTTCGATCACCTCTATTCAGGCAGTGTACGTTCCAGCCGATGACTACACCGATCCTGCTCCAGCAACGACCTTTGCGCACCTTGACGCAACGATTGCCCTTGAGCGATCGATCGCCGAGAAGGGCATCTACCCAGCGGTAGACCCGCTGACCTCGAGTTCAACCGTGCTTGAGCCGAGTGTGGTAGGAGAGGAGCACTACCGAGTGGCGCGCAAGGTGCAACAGACCCTTCAGCGTTACAAGGATCTTCAGGATATCATCGCCATTCTCGGAATGGATGAGCTCTCAGAGGATGATAAGCTCACCGTGGCCCGCGCTCGTAAGATCGAGCGTTTCTTCTCGCAACCATTTCACGTTGCCGAGACCTTTACCGGAACCCCCGGCGTTTACTGCAAGCTAGAGGATACGATTAAGGGCTTTGGCGAGTTGGTTGATGGCAAGCTCGATGATCTCCCAGAGCAGGCCTTCTACATGGTTGGGACGCTAGATTCAGTACGTGCCAAGGCGGAGAAATTGGCGGCTGAGTTTGCTCAGGCGGCCTAAATTGTAGCGTGACGACAGAGGGTGCGGAGGGCGCTTTTAAAGCGCAGGCAGATCCGAATCGGAGATAGTAGAGATGACAGACGGTCGGTTTAAGTTGAAGGTGTTTTCGGGCAGAGGTCAAGAGATAGAGGCCGCGGTGACATCCGTTGCAGTCCCTACCGAGAGTGGCGAGATCGGCGTACTCGCGGATCACTGTGATTATGTTGGGCTGCTCGGTACCGGGCTAGTTTCTTACACAGCCGCAGCTACCCCATCCGAGCGAGAGGCGCCAGCAAAGCGCTGCCTAGTTTCTGGCGGTATCTGTACCTTTAAGGAAAACGTCTTAACGCTCCTGGCAGATACAGTCGATAATCCCGAGGCGCTCGATACAACGCCGCTAACCCAGGATGTAGCACTGCTTAAAACCCAACTTGAGAATTTAAGCCTCTTTGATCCAGAGTGGGAGGCGCTTTCGCAAAAGGTTGCTCGCATAGAGGCGCTCAAGGTTCTTGTAGCTGAGGCAGGCAAATAAAAGTGGCCAAGATATCGATCGTCACTACATGCTTTAACTCGCAGGCGACGATACGCGATACGATTGAGAGTATTCTCGGTCAGCAGGGCTCGTTTGAGCTTGAGTACATCATTACAGACGCCGGCTCGAAAGATAATACGCGTAACATAATCTCTGAGTATGGCGATCGAATAAATCTGATCGATGCTACCGGTACCAATCAGTCACAGGGGATTAATCGCGGGCTTAGGGAGGCCACAGGCGAGATCGTAGCCTTTCTTAATGCTGACGATATATATCGTCCTGGGGCGCTTCAAGCAGTAGTAGAGGCGTTCGCTGCCAATCCAGATAAGCTTTGGCTCGTTGGTCAGTGCACAATAATCGATCTTCAAGGCCGGGAGTTTCATGGTGCAATCACCAGATACAAGAATTTTCTTTTGAAACACTACTCATACGGGTTACTTCTAATTGAAAATTTTATCTGCCAACCGGCAGTTTTTCTGCGTCGTGAGGCTTTATCAGAGGTTGGATTCTTCTCTGAGAGTGAGAATCTAGTAATGGATTACCAATATTGGTTGCGAATCGGGCGCGTGAGCGCTCCGATCGTTCTAGCCCGTGATCTAGCTGGCTTTCGGCGGATCGAGGGTACTAAGAGCAACACCTCTTATGGTCGACAGTTTCGTGATGATATGCGAGTAGGGGTCCAGGCAGCCCTAAAGAGTTTGAGGTATTGGTGGACGATACCTTTTAAGGCGCTATCTTATGCGCGTACCATAGCGATATATCCGTTTTTATATCGCTAAGGTCTAGCAGGCAGCCGCCAGAAGAGAATTTTAGCCGTGTTTGCTATTAGCCGCGCAAGCGCTCTCTGCCTTTAAGCTGCTTGAATACCGGCGTTTTTAACCTAAAAAGAGCAGTTAAGGTGGGGCAGAATGGAGCAGCTGGTTAAAAGCACAAAGGATTTTGATATTTTCGCCGCGGAACCCTGGCACCGTCAGGGTGAGCACCGAAAATTCAAAAGCCTTCAGTGATTTTAGCCAGATGCGCCATTCTGAAACCCGCAACTGCTCTTTTCAGGTTTATGACTCCACCTTTAGAGTCAAAGCGAATCGCTCCACTTGCTCCGATATGCTGTGTAGTAAGAATGGCATTTTTGAGTACATCAGGCTCAAACGACTGGGCCCGCTCAATCGCGTCCTTGTAGACGTAGAGCGTATCGTAGCCGGTGTCGGCACCTAGGTCAGGAGCGATTTTAAATCGCGCCTTATACTTAGTGGTAAAATCTTGTGCTGATTCCTCATAAGTTGCAAATATTAGCCCTTCGAGCGAGCCATTAGCGATCTCGATCTGCTTATCCTCTAACAAGATCGTCATCAGGTTCGACTTCTGAACGTTCATCTCCTTAAGCGCCCTGCCTGTGAGCCCAGCCCGGAAATTTCATGAAGCCTGCTACTACGATCGCCGATAACGGTGCTTTTTCGGTTCAAAAATTGAAGGTATAAACCTAAAACTAATTTTTGGTGAAGACGCTTAATTTACCGGCGAGCATAAGTTGAAAGCGCGTAGAGTCAACATAAGTGGTTAGTGCCTTAAAGGTAATCATATCGTTGATTGCTGCTAGTCTTTTCTGCTGCGGTTCTGAGAGCCGGGACGTAAGAAAATCGCAGTAATCGGAGTTTTCTTGAAGTCTGCTATTTAGTGATACGCTAACTAACGATGATGATTGTGTTGTGGCTCGGTCGACTATATTTTCTATTACAACCACTACGACTCCACGTGGCACGGTCTTAACCAAGTTTTCTATAAAGCTAGAGTTGCATTCGGGTCCGTTAAAAGTCTCGCCGTACTGGACAAGCTGTTTGCAGAATAATACATCACCCGGATGCATGGAATTTATCCATTTATCCGGCAGGCCGTTAATTACGGCGTCGCTACTTTCATGAACTATCGATTTCTCGCGGTTAAGATTGGCCGCTAGGGGAAAAGGGTCTGGTGGCTCTAGTAGCTCCATGCTGACAATGTTACGTAGCGTCGCTAAGACCTCTGGTATCTGTTCCTGAAAAAGTCGGTTATCTAACGAGTGCATAACCTTGGCATAATGGGCAGGAAATAGATCAATACCACTAAATAGGTTGAACACTGATTTAGTTTTTCTAGCAAAAACTCCGACAGCTTCCAGAAAAGATAGCTGTTCGAGGTATAGCTGGAGAAAATCAGATTGATTGAGGCACTGCTCCATCTTAGATATTGAGCGATCGATTTCTTGGGGATTAATAGGTGCCGATCGCTGCTTTTGAATTTGGATCGCCATCTATTTGGATCGCCTACTGTGGTACACTAAAAACTGTAAAGCTCAATATTGTTAATGCAATCCTTAGCGCCCATCTTTGGATTGATCAAGGGCTTTAGAAAACCAGTTTTCTGACTGAGAGTTTTTAGACGTATGAGCTACAGCTGGATTTTGTTGTACAAACTCAATTCTATCCGTAAGCCGATCGCCACACATTTCGTATTTTTTTCTCTCTTGCTCGGTCCCTTCTGGGTCTACATCATTGAGCATTTCACAAGCCTTTGATAGCACATCAAGCGAGACTTGAAGGGCCATAAGATCGGTAGCAAAGTTTATGCCGCAGGTGACAACAGCTTGTATGCAATCTGCTGTGTGAGTGATTGATTTCATGTCTGGCTGGAGAGGTTCCTCAGCTGTGAGGGCTCCTTTAGCGATAAGTCTTAGCGCCTCGTTTACTCCCGGATTCGCGTCGCTTGCCGGATTACTATTTATAATTCTAATCGAACCGATAGTGATCCAAGCTATGGATTCGCGGGCGCCTTCGTCTAGCTTGATCTCCGCAAGCTCAAGCTCTCTTAGAATCGTTGGAATCGAGTCCGGTTTAAGTCTAAAACGCTGCCTTATTGAATTAGAAGGGTCTGGGGCTTCACGGTCGTCGTAAAAGCATCTTTGAACAAGATCTAGCGCCGACATTAAAAGCTGTGCGCCGAGCATTTTTTGATTGTAAGCCTCATCTTCACTCCGCCTGTCGGCAGCAATAGGATATTTCAGACACCATTTGGCCAGCGCATTTTTGAGGGCATCTTTAGCCGCGTCGGTTTGCATAGGTCTATTTTTTTGACCTTTATGGAGTGCTAATTCGCCGTCGAGCAACACTATACGACCGATTGTGGCTGCTCTCACAATAGCATTGTTGAGCCTAAAACCAGGACCGTTGCCAACATCTTTCGCATCATTTGGCTCGTTGTTAACTTTTTCCGATATGAAAGATGGTAGAGGTAGAGCATCCAAGTACGATAGGGCTAGTCGCAGGCATATTGTTATCCGCTTGCCGATATCTCTGATGGAGAGCTCGTGATATTGAAGAGACAGCCCAACATCTTTACGGTTATGATTATAGAGTTGAGTTTTGCTAAGGTCACTTAGTAAATTATTACAGGTATTCTGTATTTTTGCATTAGCGCCATCTCTTTTAAGTAGTAGCTCAAGCAGCCTGACACATGTGTCGAGATCGTTGGTAGTCTTAATCTGCTTTAGACCAAGAAAGACCGTGCATAACACGGTAGAGCAGGATAGTCGGACCGAGCGCTCTAAGGCCTTCTCTGCAAGCGATACGGCCATCAGAGGTTTATGTCTTTGTAAATTGTACACTAAAGTTTCACAGGAGGTTTTTAAGCGCCAATCCTCCGCGAGACTGGTCTCTAGGAGTGTCTTAAGGATCTCTGGTAGCGCATTTAGTAGCTTTGAGTCTGGATTATGAGCCTGAGTTTTTTTGACCTGTTCTTCAATAGTATCGAGTACGTATTTAGTTTCTGCTAGTGCTCCACGTATACATTGATTAATGATCAAAGATACTTCGTCAGCATCGAGTCGGCTAAGCGCAGCACGCATCCGCTGGCTCCCAAGTGGAGATCTAGCATAGAGTTGGTTGCCATTAGCTTTCTCGAAATCAGTCATAAGCTTACTAGATAAGTTTTATGCGCTGCTGCGCTCCTTTTTGAAACTTATAGGACAGCCTGAGAGGATTTGGTAGTATCAACTGAAAAATGGCGACTGCGCGTTGTGCACGACGGTGCTAAACGGACTAAAATCGACCGATCAGCACCGATCTAGTCTGCTTCTTACGCCTTAAAAACAGCCTGCAACTACTGGATTAGAGTAGCTTGGATCGGTAACCTTTCTTTTGGGCGGTAGTGGTAGTGAGACTCATTGTTGGCCTATGGTGCTAAGATTAGAAGGTGCACTATAAAAGAGGTAATTATGCTAAGTAGGCAGTTGCAAATTAAGCCGCCTGATCAGTTGATTAGGCAGCAGGCTAATGAATTAGGCGGGCGAGCGTGTGACCCTTCAGCGGTAGCTACCGTGGCAGGTAGCTGTAAAGTGACTATCTCATATGCTTTGGGAGATAAAAAAAGTAGACCCCATCATTTCCTCTTTGGCGATCTTGCCTCAGGGCAGAGCCTAAGAGAGGTTCTTTTTGTCGAACAAATTGGACAGATTCAGTCGATGCTTCAGCAAAGCGTTAGTGCCGGTGCAGTAAGTCAGCCCAGTGGGCTAATTTTTGCTCTGGACCCAGCACCAACTACCGACACTCAGTCAAGCATATAGCCAAACAAGCTAGGCAACCTGGCTTGGGGCACGTACTGGAGAGTTCGATGTTAGACACAGCGCGTAGCATAAGGGATTTCAAAATCGAGCTGGTGGGTCCACCAGCTGATGACTTAACGCTCCAAGTAAAAAACATACTGAGTACAGGCCCACAATTTCGAGCGAAGGTATGCGTCAATTCGGTGCCGCATCTCTACATAACCGCAGAAGACTTGGATTCTAGAAATTCCGGCTACGGATTGATCTACCGTTTAGAGGTCCCTCCTCAATACGACCAAGCAGTCCGTTCGTGGTCTAGTAAGAAACAGTTCAACATTCACAACGGAAATTTTGAGCCAAGTTTAGTCATCGGTGAATTTAGAGTTGCGGGTAGTGCCAGTAAGCACCAAGTAGATAACTGGGAGTTGACGCTTCCGCATCTGGGTGAGATCGAGCAGCGTCGATATAGGAACTCACGCGAGCCTTCGCTGCTACTAAGTGAATCAGCTGAAGCCAGAGAGATAGGGCAATCGAGCTTAGGAGTGTTTGCGGCAGCGCTGTCACTAGGCAAAGGTAAGATAGTAAATGAGGATGCAGTTTTGGTTCGGGCAATTCCCCCTGTTATGCCAAACAGAGGAGAGTCGCTGCTTCTAGCTGTAGCTGATGGGATGGGGGGCTATCCTGGAGCAGCATACGCCGCTCGATCGGTTCTGCGAACGCTTCAGGTAAGCGATTGTAAAACGGAGCTAGGGAGCACAATAGAGCAGATGGGCAAAGATATGTATCAGCTCTACGTTGCGGTCAGCGAGAGGACAGAGAGCGGTCTTAACACCATAGTCAGTGAGCAGATGGGAGCACCAGTTGCAGCAGTGCAAGTGTTTAATGATAGATGTATCTTCGCACGTAGAGGGGATTGTCGGGTATTGCACGTTCGCTTCGAAGACAAGCTGGCAAAGAAAATCAAAATCAATGTTACAAAAGATGATAAAGGGAAAAAGGGAGGAGTAATCAATCCGGTAACTATCGACGATGGCAACCCTGACCGTGAGCCTAATCCTGCCGCTATTAACTCGATAGACATGTCATTAAATGACTGGCTCGTAGTTACAACGGATGGCATCACAAAGTTTCTCACTAATAAAGAGGTGGCGAGGATACTAATTGATGCTGACGATCCGAAACAGGCGATCGATCAAATACTTAATGAGGTAGCGACTAAAGAGCAAAGGTCGGAAACAAACGGAGACAACCAAGGTGTAATCGTCTACCGTCACGGTAGTCAACACGGGGTAGAGGACCCTAAACGATAAACCCAGCCTCATTCAATTTTGAAAAAATTAATGAGGCTGGGTTTATCACTCGCGAGGGGGAACATGTAGTAGTGATAAGATGCTTAACAAAACATTGTTTGGTCTTAGGGGTGGATAATTTAGCCTTAAACCTAAAAAGAGCAAACGTAAATTCGGCAGTTGCGGGTCCAAAAATAGCACCTTGGCGGCCTATCGGCCGCGCAACTATAGTGTCGATCAGGTTCTAGTATTTTGACTCTCTCTCCCTAATCTTATGCACCCGATGATGAGGTTTCAATCAATGCGGGTACGGGCACACCTTGTTTTTTCTGTGCTCACTGCCTTTTTAGCTCTAGCCCCGCTGACCGTATTAGCCCAGCAGGATAGTACGGAGATTAAGCTTCGCGATCTTGGCCCCAGCGCCCGAGGCCAGATAGCAATAATCAGCCCTGATGGGCAATGTAGAGGAAAGTTGTCTGGCTTTCAAAGCCCCAGTGGTATCTTTCTGATGCCCGATGGTAGAAGGCTGGTCTACGATGCTGCCACCAACGAGGTACACACAATCGTTCCCGGCAATCCAACAGCAATTGGCGGCGGGAACTCATTTACTTTGGGGCGTACCTGGAGTGTTCCAGCGCAAGCAGACGGTCTGATTGTGAGCTACTCTACAGCCCCGGACTCTCTTTTGCTGGTGGACAGACGTGGGCGCGCTTTTCAGCTATCACAAGAAACGATCGTTGCCACAAGCCAGCCGCCAGCAGAAGAGGTAGCTATATCCTCGGCAGCAGTACTTTCAGATGGAAGGATTATCGCGGTACGTGCGGGAGCAACGAATTTGGCAGACGGCCTCTTTGTGCTGCGTACCGATAGCTGGGCGTGGAGTCGGGTGAATGTTGATAGTAAAGCAGCAAGCGATATTCCCGCTCCTACGGGAGTAGCAACAGTTGGCGACACGGTTTATCTATGGCGTGGGGGGAACGAGGTTATTGCCTACGGCACTCAAAGTGGGGATTCGCTCGCAATCTCGGGGCGTTTAAATTACCCAGGTGTTGCGATGGTGGTACCCACAGCATCACAGGGTATCTATATCATTACCCTATCGGGTAAGGTCGCTCGTTTCAGCAACGCGTTTAAGCCCCTTTCCGAGTATCAGTTTGTTAACTTACCGACAGGCTCTGTTGCTAGTCCAACCGACGACTCTCTGTGGCTGTTGCATGAGTACCCAATAAGCAGAGAGTGGCCGCAGTGGCGCAACAGCATCTTACACCATCAACCACGCCCATTTAATTGGAAGGTGTTCCTACCGATCTTCTGGGGAGCTGTAGCGCTCACTACAATATGGGCGCTGATTGCCGTTCGCTGGGGCTGTGAATCACCACCTGTAGACCGACGTGTGGCGCATAAGGCAATCAGGACTCCTCGTGACTGGAAGGTGGCTGTGGTTCTTTGTACCTTGTGTGGAATTGCTGGCGGAGGTTTATACCTGTGCTGGGGAGCGCAGGGGCGGCTTTTAGCGGGGCTAGGTAAGCAGGCTTGGCTAGCTTCTTATCTGGCAGGTGCGATCGCTGTTGCTGTAGCGACTGAGGCATGGAGACGGTGGCGACCTGAGGTTGATGATGCAAGACCGTTTGCTGAGGTAATACGAGAGCCGGCGCCTAAACCAGGGATCGCATTTTTAGCGCCACTGATTGCTATCGCTGTTTTATCGGTGATGCTTTATTCGTTAGGGATCGGCCACTGGTATAACAACGGCTACCGCGAGGCGCTTTTCTGCGCTGGTTTGGTTTGTGTCGCTGGCATCTTATTAGTCGATGCATGGACCTGTAGGAGACAGCTAAGGGAGTGGCTGCGAGCAGAGTGGCTTTTTATCCTCATACCAATATTGGTCGGTGTCGCTACCCTCTTTTATCGGCTTGAGGACGTGCCGTATAATATTCACTTTGACTTCACCACGCATGCGTTTGTAGCCGAGCAGTTTATCCGTGGCATGATCAACGGGTGGTGGGACTGGGGATTCGTTCCTGCGCCGGTGATCGGCAGTATTCCAGAGATCGTAGGCTTTCTAATCGCGGGATTTTCGCCATTTGGGTATCGTTTCGGCAGTGCCCTATTTAACCTATCAGCTATTTTTGCGGTGTACCTACTAGGACGCGAGTATCGAAACCCACGAGTGGGCTTCTGGGCAGCGATTATCTTGGCTGGCAATACCCCATTCATTCATTTTGGAAGGCTGATGTCGAATGGGTTTGCCGCTACACTGGCGCTCTGGTCTGTTGTCACCCTCACTCTGGCACTCAAGTATAAGCGCTCAAGTTTATGGCTTCTGACGGGCGTAGTGGCGGCAGCAACTTTCTATCAGTGGCCAGTAGCTAGAGTGGGCGCAGTGGCAGCGGCTGTAATGTTTGCCGTGGTGTATATCCGCTTTCCGGTAAGGCAGCTTAAGCAGCTTCCACAGCATATTTATGGAGTCGCAGGTGTAGCCCTATTATTGGCGCCACTACTGATTATGTGGATGACTTATCCTGAGCGGCTTATGCCACGCGCGCAGGAGTCGCTTACTGGACTTACCATCAGCGCTGCATCAGGTAAGGTGCGCGTCGAGGAGTCAACGCTTGAGCTTTTCTTTAGGAGTTTGGGGTGGGTTTTTAATGAGTATGATCGCAGTTCACAGGGGAGCATATCGCCCGGATTTAACTCACTTGAGGCAGTTCTCTTCGCTTGTGGTCTAGCGGTAATTCTAATCGAAGGCTTTGGGGTTAATATCCTACTGGGTGTGATGCTTGTGATTACTCTGCTTGTTTGTGGAGCCTGGGCGGTAGGCCCTCCATGGTACACGCGCCTGCTACCATCAGCGCCGATAGTTTGCGTAGTGATTGCGCGCGCAATGGAGGGTTTACATAACTTCTTTAGATTTGCAAATCGTTCAGTCTTTTGGGCGATTTTTGTGCTCATCTCAACAGCGTTGCTGTACGTCTCTCCGTGGTGCAACTTTAAGAGATACTACGACTATGAGACCGCAGTAGTGCGCCGGAATAACCTCTACCCCCAAGTAGCTATAGGTCACGCAATTCACGATACCGGACCGCGTTATACCTATACACTTCTCCTTGCAGGGGAGCCAACATGGCGATTCTCGGAATCGCCTATAGGGCATCTCCTACCGTATATATCAGAGCGACGGTTAAAAGAGTGCTACGATGTACGTGATGAATTACCGGTCAAACCTGACGAGCCAAAAGCGTTCATTTTACAGGTGAAACGGCTTGATCTGGACTTACCGATAATAAAGGAGTTCCACCCCGACGCACGGGTTGTTCCGATCGAGGATTTAAACCGTGAAAAGGTCGCCTACCTGGTGTTGGTGGATTAACTAAGATCGCATAAAAACTGCCTGCCCGCTTTCGCCAAGCCTCGCTTGGGGCTTAGCTGTATCAAACGACCACTGGACGCCTTGCCGTGTCATGCTTGATACTGCCGAGAGGGCTGTCTTTCAGCCGCTTTAGGGTTTGTTCACAATAGGGTTACACATTCTTCGCCATGTCTGTTCCTTCAATTAAGCCGCTTCGTTTATTTCAAATCGCCTGCGTATTCCTGGTAGGCGCGATCTTTTGGATCTTTCGGCACGAGTGCCTCGAGGCAGAAGCTCAAGGTAAAAGCTGTCTATCACCGGTAGCGGATCCAATTAGCAGAATAGTCGACTTCGGGACATTTATTCTCAATCGGCACTGGGATTACCCGAACTATGAGGTTTTGGTGGTAGGGGTCGGATTGGCAGCTGTGCTACTGACTCTCTTAATAAGGCGTCGCTGCTCATGGTGGGCTCTCTTCTATATAGCAGCGTTGGCGCTTGCTGTGACTGGCGAATATTTTGCACTCAGACGAAACAGGAGCTACACCCTGCGCTACCATATCGGCGGTCTGGTGGCTGCCTTGGGAGCATTTGCATTTATGGCGCGCCGTGCCCCCGAGCTGCTATCTCAGGGCTGGCTAGAGACTAAGCGGCTTGCCTCTAAGGTGCGATTGTCAGAGGCGCTAGCAGTATTTGCAATCATCACAATCGCCTGTGTTAATCGTTTCTATCAGCTGAATCGGAATCCCTCGGGGTACGATGCGGAGGCGTGTCCACATCGTATGGTCGCTGACTCCTGGACGCGTATTCTAGAGCAGGAGATCGGGGGACACTTTCAGCAATCCTCAGGATTGTCGTCTGTTCTTCTTCATAGACTCTTTACCCGAGTGAATCATCCAACACTCTTTTATCTCGATGAGCGCCTAATGAGTGTAGGGATCAGCCTCTTAGGGTGCATAGTTATCTACTTTTTTATGCGCAACCTGAGGGGCGCATACGCAGCTCTTATAGCGCTTATACTCTACGTACTGGGACCCCTCGATATGGAGTGGGCGCGATTGCCCGTTATGCACCATGTGCCTGTTATCTTGGCGATGCTTTTGGCATGGGCTACTTTTAACGCCCTTAGTACCAGATCGTGGGCGAGTTTTTGCGCCCTAGCATTGCTCATTCCGTGTACTAAGTTTGTTTACCCTTCAGCTAAGCTGGCACTTTTTGGGCCTCTTGCTGCGATCGCTGGGATAGTTCTCTTTCAACGCAGGGATTGGCGCGGGCACTGGTCGAAGTTGCTGTATATCTTTGTAGGATTAGGGCTCTTTATCGGCTTGCGTTCTGTGGCCTACTACCTGGTACATGAGCGGATCGTCTTTATGCCGCCGTTTGATAATCCGTACCCATCGCATGTGCCTGTTTCACAACTTGAGCGTATACAGCAGATGCTTAAGCAGGGAATGTACTTCTTTTATGAGATATTCTACGGCCCGGTTGAACCAACGCACTGGACGATTCACGCCATGGTTCCACCAGCTCGTTCCCTTTCCTCGATCACTGTGGTGTTTATTACCTTAGCTTTCCTGCGACTACTTTTTATTCTCAAGCGCCCAGAGTCGCTGGTCTTTATAGGCATGATAATCGGTGGTCTAATTCCTGGAATGGCCACACAGCTAGCCGATCGCCGAATTGCGGTTAGTCTAACTCTCTGTTTGATCTTAGGAGTGCTAGAACTTACCTGGTTTCTCGATCAGCTAGTAGCTCGCGGCTCACGGTTGTTGGCGGCCATGATCAAATGCCTTATACCGATCTGCTTGATCGGATGCTTGGGACTATCGCAGACCACGGAATTCTTCGGGCGCCAGAACAGCCGTCCGATTCAGATGCAGGTCGGTGATACCGCAATATCCATGGTGAGGGATAACACACTTGTCGTTTACCTTGCAGATGAGCGTAGCTGTGAGATGTTCTATACCCTTTACTCGCGCATGATCGACCCTGAGCGATTAATTGCCTTCACCACTGCGTATGAGGGGTCCAATGGGGCAGAGCGCCAGATAGCATCACCCGCGCCGATTCTGACCACTTGGCACTACCAGCATACGGGGCTAGCTCCGCAGGCCGAGAATTTAAGACAAACCAAGCAGTGGAGGCATTATCTCTACATCTTTCAACCGAGCGCTCCACGTGAAGCGTGGCGCGAGCTTTTAAAGCAGAGATATCCTCACGGCAAAGAAACGATCGTTGAATATCCAACAGCCAACAATCAGCGCATGCTATTCTTTGAAGTTGATACTAATTTGGAAGGGCAGGCACAGCAGCAAACCCAGCAAATCGAGGTAGACCAAGAGGTATTGGCGAGGTAAAGGCAGTGAGGTGAGACAAAAGGGTCTGGACGTAAGGTGCTTCGCCGGATTATTTGATAGGAATATGAAAAGGGAATACTTGAGATTTGCGGCGCTGTTTTGCTTCTTCTTTTTTAGCCTTGCAGTCTTACGTACCTTTGGCCTCTCGCTACAAGCCTCATCCGCCATAAACAGTTTGGCGATAACACAGATATTAATAGATGAGATCGGGGTTGCAGCGATCCTCTCCCTTTTATTTGTTGGTAGACCCTATCTGACAGCAGTCGGATTCGCCTTGCTGTGCTTCCTGTACCTAGTCAGCGAGCACCATATGGCGATACAGGGGGTATACCTACGGCCCCGTAACTTCATGGATGAAAGGATTTTTCGGCCAGAGTTAGCCAGTTGTTATGTCTCTTCTATTAATTGGTTATTTGTCTGTGTAACCCTTGGATTAGCCGCATTTGGAGGCTATCTAGCATTTAAATATCAATCCCGTCGAAGCAGCTCAACAATCTCGTTTCGTAGTCGTTTCGTTAGTCTGCTCGGAGGGGCTGCCGGACTGGGCTACACAGGCCTTTTCTCCGTGGGGCCGACGGCTATTTTTATGTTATCGCTGTGGTATCAGGTAGCTGTAAGGGGTGCCATATCTGATTTTACACCTACAGTTGGTTCATTTAGCGCCTACAGCGCGTATCCCGGTATACCGACCGATATGCCGCCTCGACCAGCTATGGGCGCCCAAAAGCTTAACGTTATCGTCATTCACCTAGAGTCCCTTGGAGATGTATCGGGGAGAGTTAAAGATAGGCCAGTGATGACGGCGATTAACCGCCTCTCTAACACTGGAGTCTCGTGGAGTAATGCCTACGGGGTAGCTCCGTACTCCTCTAGAGCTATAGTCGCAACTCAGTCAGGTCGCTATCCACCAGCATCTTCAAAAAACCCCTTTGGTTTGCTGAGCAGCTCGGATTACGAGTGTATGGCAAACGATTTCAAAAGGGCTGAATACCGTACGGCATATTTTACGGCCGATAACTTTTCGTTCTATGGCTCCGATCGCCTCAAGCATATCTGTACCTACGATGTAATGAGGGATGCCAAAACATACACATCGATTGAGCAGGGGTATGAGAACAGCTTAGGTATAGATGAGCGCACGCTCTTTGATGCAGCCTACGAGTGGATTCAGTCATCAAAACAGGGGTTTTTTATCACCATTCAGACCCTTCTGCCGCACTATCCATACCGCACCCCATACTACTGGAACAATCCGCAGGTTTCTGGTGGAATCATGGCGTATCACGACGCTATCTCATACGTTGATCTCCAGCTAAACAATTTCCTGGATCGACTCGAACAAGAGTCGCTACTTGATTCAACTTTAGTTGTTCTAACAGGCGATCACGGCGAGGCATTCGAGCAGCACCCAAAAAACAGAATTCACGCGGCGTTTCTCTATGAGGAGAATCTGCGAATTCCGTTTATTATATCCAATCCCAAACTGTTCCCAAAACCGCACGCTAGCGAGAATATGGCATCTCTTATCGATGTGGCCGCAACGGTATATGACCTGACTGGAGTACGTGATGAATCACCGCGTCACGATGGCGAGTCGCTCTTCGAGCCACATCCTAGACGAATGGTTTTTATGAACACGACCTATTCACACGACGTGCTAGCGTTGCGTGACGGAGTATTTAAATTTATCTGGGTTCCTGAAACTAAGCAGGCACAGCTCTACAATTTAAAAGTCGATCCCCTTGAACGAGAAAACCTTGTCGATTCGTTTCCGGGTCGTGTGCGATTTTATGTAAATGTACTTGCTTCTTGGCAGGCACACACACAAACCCCTGGTAATCGTGTGGGCAGCGCTCCAAATAAACTTGCGTTGCTTAGCCCTGTCCGGAGATTTATGAGTTTTTAGGCGGCTGGCGGTAAGCCCAATTATAGCGTTCTCCAAAAGTCCGTAGCGAAATCCCGAGTTTTGGAGAACGCTATCGATTCGCGGATGCGAATCAAAACAACAACCTATAGTGATGTCCAGCAAAAGCCTTGCCAGTTTTACTGGCACGGACTTTTGCAC
>JBKCMS010000148.1:0-15122 GCA_046300175.1 Pseudomonadota bacterium
AAAAAACTCTAGCTGTAGAAAGAGACTATCTAGTTGCTGATAAGCGTGGGACCAGTGATGGCTGAGTAGGTTTTTAACTTAGCAGGAACTTGAAAGCACTGGAGCAAGAGCTCCGGCTGGAGCGCTATTCTTGAAACATCCAAGGTGAAAATTATATTTTTGCCCCCGTACTCTCCGAATCTTAACCTTATTGAACGCTTGTGGCGATTCTTAAAGAAAATCGTCTTATACAATCGGTACTACGAGCGATTTGCTGATTTCAAAGCCGCGATTCTCAAGCTTCTTTGCTAACATCAAGCAGCACCGTCCAGAGCTAGAGTCTCTCATGACATTAAAATTTCACACGCCTAAGCACATAAGAGTTTGTTGTTTTCTACGGCGCAACTTGGCTGTTCCCTTGATCTTCATGGGCCAAGATTGCGCTCGCCCAGCAATTCTCATTCATTTTTTTCAAATATGAATGAGGCTGGGTTTATTTAATCCGGTAGTCACTGAGGACAAAAACGAGGCAGATACCTATGGATATCAGGGATTTTGATTCTTTAAGGTGACGCCTGCCAGCTCTGGCAACTCCCATCCCCCGCCTAACGCTTTGTATAATTGGACTAGCGCACTTAGGTAGCGCTGTTCCGTGTTAGACCTAGCGAGCTCTGCACTAAAAAGAGACTCCTGAGTGCTTAACACCTCAAGGTAAGACGTCACGCCATCTGTATACCGTCGGCGCGATAGCTCATCAGCACTGCGAGCTGCAACAACTTGTCTCTCGCGGACCCTATGCTCTTCATGGAAGGTGCGCACTGCTACCATAGCATCCTCGACCTCGCGTACCGCCTGGAGGACTACAGCTTCGTACTCCTTAAGCGCCTGTTGGGCAACTGCCTCTGCGGCCTCAGTACGCGACCAACTCTTACCTAGATCCACTAACGGCCCAAGAAGATTACCGCCGATACTCCAAGTGCGTCCATCTGAGGTGAAAAGCTCCGTACTTTCACGCGAATTCAATCCCACAACGCCCAAAAGACTAATTGACGGAAATTGGGTTGATCTAGCCACACCAACCTGCATCACTGCCGCTCTCGCCCTCTCTTCTGCTGCTCTAACATCAGGTCTTCGCTCTAATAAATCTGCCGGGACCCCTGTTGGAATCACTGAAAGTGACAGAGGATTACTATCAGGTTTGGCCCGGTTTATCTCGTGCGGAACGTGCCCGATTAGCACGTTAAGCGCGTTCTGTGTCAAACGTTGACCTCTGCGCAGAGCAACTAAGGCTGCCGCCGCATCTTGTTCTTGTATCTGTGCCTGATTAAGATCGATCTTAGCCGTATAGCCACGTTTAAATCTCTCGTCGATAAGAGCTGTATTCGCCCTTCTACTCTTCAGAGTGCGCTCGGCTATAATGACTTGACGATCAAAATCCAGTATTTGCAGATACGTTGACGCCACCTGCGCGACGAGCGATAAGGTGACCGCTTTGAACAACTCCTCACTGGCTAAAAGCTGTGCACGCTGGGATTCGGTTGCGCTTGCATAACGTCCCCATATGTCGAGCTCAAACCCAAGTCTTCCTAGCAGATCGAACTCATTCCGCAACGAGAATCCCGGCAGGTTTCCAAGCATAGAATCACTTGCGCGAGTTCGGGACGCGCTCCCGCTTACATCCACACGAGGAAATTGGTCGGGACGAGCGACTCCCAATAAGGCGCGCGACTCATCGATTCTAGCCATCGCCCGCTGCAGGTCTCTGTTCTCTTTGAGTGCAATTAGGACCAAAGCCCTTAGCTTTTCATCACCAAAGAGATTCCACCACCTAATATTAGCTACACTTCCCGCAGGACCTGCGGTGGCTGAATTGCTCTCAAGATACTTTTCATCCTCTAAGACCAGAGGTCGACTGTAGTTTGGTTTCAGAAGGCACCCGCTTAGAGAAAACAAAAGCATACTATAAGAGAGAGCAGATATTGCCCCGCAGCAGCTTAAACCAGGTAATCGACCAAATGCCGGAACTAACTTACACATGAGCCACCCGATCTTCCCTGTCATAAACCGATTTTTTTTCACTTTGGTTATCTTTGCGCATACCACCGAAGGTTCTCTCAACAAGCACAAACAACATCGGAACTAGCACCACTCCCAAAACTGTGGCTACCAACATTCCACTAAAGACCGCCATACCCATTACTTTTCGCCCCTCCGCCCCGGCACCCTCGGCGATTACCAATGGGACGACACCCAAGATGAAGGCAAAAGCTGTCATCAATATCGGCCTGAATCGGAGACGTGCAGCATCCAGCGCAGCGTCTAGCAACGGAACTCCCTCGTGTCTCTTAGCCCTGGCGAATTCAACGATCAGGATAGCATTCTTGGCCGAAAGCCCCACAAGCGTGAGGATTCCTATCTGAGCGAATATGTTATTTACGTACGATGGGTCAAGTTGACGACATAACCAGAGACCGCCTAGCGCGCCCAATACTGCGCAGGGAGTACCTAAAAGCACACTTAGCGGAAGTCCCCAGCTCTCGTACTGTGCCGCTAGAATCAAAAAGACGAAAAGCATGCCAAGAAAAAATACAGCGGTGCCGCTTCCTGCAGCTTTCTCCTCCTGGTAAGACATGGCGTTCCAATCATATCCTATATCAGCAGGAAGGACCTGACGTGCAACTTCTTTTAAGGCTTCGAGAGTTTGCTGAGAACTAAAACCCGGGGCTGAGCCGCCAATCAGCTCCGCAGAGCGATATAGGTTAAAACGATTAGTGAACTCTGGGCCACTATTTGGCGAGATATCGATCAGGGTCCCCAGCGAAACCATCTCCCCGTTTTTATTCCTTACATAGTAGCTGCGGATATCATCTGCTTGGTCTCGATAGCTTGCATCGGCCTGAACATACACCTTGTAAAGCCGCCCAAAGCGGTTAAAATCGTTCACGTAGCTTCCACCCATAAAGGTGCCAAGAGCCGCATTGACATCACCGACAGATACACCAGCCGCCTGTACTTTATCTTCATTGACCGCTGCAAATAGCTGCGGCACAGAAGCGCGATAGAGGGTAGTAATTCCCCGAACCTCTGGTCGCATCTGCGCCGCTTGGATGAAGGCACGTGCCTGTTTCTCTAGGTAATCCGGCCTGTTTCCCCCGCGATCTTGCAGCATCATGCTGAAACCGCTTCCGTTCCCTAAACCTGGAATTGCCGGGGGCCCGAAGGCGATCGCAACTCCGTCCTGGAACTCATTAGCTAGCCGTTTATTAACACTTTGGATAATCCCAAAAGATGATTGCTTTCTATCTGGACGCTCCTTCCATGGCTTAAGCCAGACAAAGAAGAAGGCCGTGTTGGATGATGCTGATGAGGTGAGCAAACTAAACCCATCTATCGTAGTAACACTATCCACTCCTGGAGTCTCTAGGATTATTTTCTCAACTGAGCGCGACGCGATACCCGTTCTCTCTAGGGCAGATGCATCTGGAAGCTGCATATTAGCAAGAACATATCCTTGGTCCTCTTCGGGTATAAACCCGCTCGGTAAGGCTTTGCCGCAGAAGAATACTCCAGCCAAGACAACCCCCAACAAAAGCACCCCGCGAATCATTTTTCGAGCGACAAAACCAGACAACCCAACATAGGCTCCAGTAGCGCGATCGAATACCGAATTGAAACCTCTGAAAAACCTGCTTAAGAGCCCACGGCCAGGCTCGGCTTTCCTGAGTAGCTTGGCACACAATGCCGGTGTTAATGTCAGTGCAGCTAGAGCCGAGAAGAGAACAGATACAGCGATAGTTACAGCAAACTGTTGGTAGAAGAGACCGGAGATACCCCCCATAAAAATAACAGGAACGAATACTGCACAGAGAATCAGCGCGATCGCTGCCACCGGCCCTGCAACCTCTTGCATGGCCAAATTTGTTGCCTCGCGCGGAGATGCTCCCTGCTCCATGTGGTGCATCACAGCCTCTACTACCACAATAGCGTCATCAACTACGATTCCTATCGCGAGAACAAGCCCGAGAAGTGACAAGACATTCACCGAGAAGCCCAGAAACGGAAATACAGCAAACGTTGCAATTAACGACACTGGCACTACCAAGATTGGAATAAGAGTGGCCCGCCAACTCTGGAGAAATAGAAAAACCACAACGATCACCAATATCACGGCGTCGCGCAGCGTGTGCACAATCTCATCGATTCCTTCTGTAACCGCTTTGGTGGTATCAAGCGACACCACATACTCAACGTCATCAGGAAACCTCTCCTTAAGTTTCTCAAGAGCAGCCCTGGCATTTTTAGCGACCTCCAGTGCATTTGATCCTGGAACTTGATAGAGCGCCAAAACCGCAGCCTCAGATCCGTTGAACCGAGCAGTCGAATTATAATACTGCGTTCCCAACTCGATGCGGGCCACATCCTTTAATCTTACCAGCGACCCCACCGAGGCATCTGCTTTAACGACTATCTCACCGAATTGCTCAGGCGACTCGAAGCGCTCCTTTGTTCTTACCACGTAGGAAAATTGAGTCCCTGAGGGAGCTGGAGCGCCACCGACTTGACCGGCTGGAGCGATAACATTCTGTTGCTGAATGGCCTGCTGTACTTCACCAACAGTTACGCCTAGCTTTGCCAACTGATCCGGCTTGAGCCAGACACGCATGGCGTACTCGCTCCCGCCAAATTGCGTTACCTGCCCAACCCCGCTTATTCTAGCGAGGCTGTCCACTACGTTAATACTCGCGTAGTTATTGAGAAACGTGTTGTTGTAGGTGCCTCGCGGCGAACGAAGTGTAACCAGCAAAAGTGGAAAAGAGAGTGATTTCTTTACGTTTACACCGAGACGCTTTACAGAGTCCGGCAGGCTTGCTTGTGCCTGCGCCACCCGATTCTGAACAAGAACATTTGCCATATCGAGGTCTGTTCCGACCTCAAAATCTATTCGTATCTGTGAGGTGCCATCGTTCGCATTCACGCTTCGCATGTACAACATATTCTCTACCCCATTCAGCTGCTGCTCCAGCGGGGTAGCTACCGACTGTTCTACTGCGAGTGCGTTGGCTCCTGGATACGTAGCATTTACCTGCACACCAGGAGGAACAACGTTGGGATACTGTGAAACCGGAAGATCTCGAAGGGTCACCAACCCTAGAATAACCAAAACAATTGCCAATACGATCGCTACCGTTGGCCTGCGAACGAAGAAAAATTCCTTCTTAGAGGCTTCCGTGTTCCCCGTCATTTTAAATCTCCAGCTAAGGCAAAGACACCAATTTTGGCTGAACTTTCATCCCACTCCGGAGCTTTTGAATGCCATCGATTGCTATGGCATCTCCATCATTCAGCCCGTTTTCAACAACTTGCAGCTCTCCTGACGTAGGACCTACCTGTACTAACCTAGGGTCTACGCTGCCATCTACTCCGATGACAAACACCTGATACGTTCCCTGTACCTCTTTAATTGCTCTCTTGGGGATAAGGATCACATCACGCCTGGTCTCCGCAACCGTGGTGATTTTGGCAAAGAGACCAGGTCTGAGGAATTTTCCGGGATTAGGAAAGGCCGCTTCTACAATGATTGAACCTGAAGCAACATCTACGCCACGATCAACTTTAACTACCTCCCCCTTCTCTGGATGAACAGAACCATCAGCCAAAATCAGAGTGAGTTGTCGCTTCTTGCGCTCCTCGCCCTCTAGACGCGCCAGGTTGGCAAAATATAAATACTCCTTCTCGCTTAATGAAAACTGCGCATGTATAGGCTCTAGCTTCGAGACCGTATTCAACACTATAGAATTTGGAATTGAGCCAACAACCTCTCCAACCCTTACCTTTGAGATACCGATTGTACCGCTTACTGGAGACGTAACTTTCGCATAACCAAGCTCAATCTGAGCTGCCTCTACCTGCGCTTGTGCAGCTTGAACCGCCCCTTCAGCTACTCCTTTAGTGGCATTGGCCATGTCGAGCTCTCGCTTACTGACTGCGTCGATTGCAGCCAGCGGCTTAATTCTTGCTAAATCAGCCTCTGCCTGCACCAACTTCGTCTTAGCTTCGGCTAACTTGCCTTGTGCCTGAGCCACCTTAGCTACAAACGGCGCCGGATCAATTGAATAGAGAAGCTGTCCCTCCTTTACCTCGGTACCATCCTCAAAGTGCTGCTCCAAAAGTGTACCTTGCACTCGCGCCCGCACGTCGGCATCGATAGAACCAACCGTGCGCCCGACGAATTCTCTCGACAGAGGTAGGTCGCGGCGCTTCGCCTCAACCACCTGAATGGTTAAAGGCGCCGGTTTATCTTGCGGGACATCGCTGGAACATCCGAATATCGCCAAAGAGCTAAAGGCGATCTGTCCCAACGTCACCCCAAGCCTCCTGACACAAGCGGCACCGATTCCAGCGGCACCTCTTCCCACTCTGAAAACCATGAATCCTCCACAAGACTAAACTTTGGCTATTAACCTGTCCTTCAATGTGCACATATAGGCGGATATTATCACGCGCCAAGGCCGCGGGCTTGTATCAATAAGAATACCACCATAGTGAGCGTAAAACGAACGCAAGACACCTAGCAACGACTAAAAGAGGATCGCTCAATAAGTTTGTCGTTCAAACCTCTATGCGGTCATACCCCAACAATTTCATGGGCACGCCGTAGCCAGATATGCAGCTGTTCGCTATCTGACTTAAGAGATGCAATCTGCTCACCTACCGCAGAATCGCCCGTACCTCCGCGTGTTAGTCGTCGATTAACCACATTTTCCAGCCTTAGCGCGTCAAAAACATCCTCGGCAAACAAACTAGAGAAACCACGAAGCTCCTCAATAGAAAGACGGTTAAGATGCGTCCCCTTCTCTATGCAGTGCCGCACAAGTTTACCCACCACCTCGTGCGCATCCCTAAAGGGCAAACCTTTCTTAGCCAAATAATCGGCTGCGTCAGTAGCATTAGTAAATCCCTGCTCCGCGGCCTCGCGCATACGTATTGTATTGACCTTCCAGCTTTTGGTCATTGCAGCTACCGCATCAAGGGAACCAAGTAGTGTGTCAACTACGTCAAACAACCCCTCTTTATCCTCCTGCATATCTTTGTTGTACGTAAGTGGCAGACCCTTCATCGTTGTAAGAATAGAGAATAGCGCACCATAGACACGTCCAGTCTTGCCGCGCACAAGCTCGGCAAAATCAGGGTTTTTCTTTTGGGGCATCATACTACTTCCTGTTGAAAGCGTGTCATCAAGCTCAATAAAACCAAATTCACCGGTGCTCCAAAGAATTATCTCCTCACAGAGACGCGACATGTGCATCATACAAACGGCTGCGGCTGCCTCGAATTCAATAACAAAATCGCGGTCGCTCACGGCGTCCATACTATTCTCATATACGCCATCAAAATTTAGCAAACTGGCTGTTAAATTGCGATTTAAGGGAAAGGTTGTGCCAGCTATCGCACCTGAACCCAGTGGAAGAATATTGACGCGCTTCCAAAGGTCGGTCATGCGTCCGATATCACGTCCAAGCATCTGCACATAAGCTAAAACGTGATGCGCAAAAAGGACCGGCTGCGCTCGTTGAAGATGCGTGTATCCCGGCATAATAGCGGAGCGATGCAGGACTGCCTGTTCGATAAGAGTATCGCGGAGTTTCGCCAACCTTTCTACTGATAAGAGTATTGCCTCGCGCACAAACAGGTGCATGTCTGTAGCCACCTGATCGTTTCTACTCCGAGCTGTGTGAAGCTTGCCAGCTACGGGCCCAACCTCAGAAGTTAGGTGGCGCTCGATATTCATGTGAATATCTTCGTCTGCCAAGGAAAAGTCCATCGAGCCTTGCTTGAGCTTCTCGCTGATTTTGCGCAGGCCAGAGACGAGAAGCTGCGCATCATCTTTCGAAATGCATCCTGTCTCACCGAGCATGGTGGCATGCGCTATACTGCCCTGTATATCATATGGTGCCAGGCGTTTATCGAATGAAATAGATGCACCAAACTCCTCAATACTTTGGTCGCGCGTGCCCGTGAAACGCCCTCCCCACATCTTTTTCATAAAAGCTCCCTATCTTGTCAGAATTCGCTCGTGCTCTGCGCGGGTCTTGCCGTGCCTGGCTACCGACTAACCCTACAGCACATCCCAGCTGTAGCCACCTTTTGCAACAACACTGTCCGCAAGAGTTAGCGCCTCTTTGTCCGCGTTTTTCAACAGCGACCGCAAATTATTCGATATTCTACCACGAGACGCATGAGAGAGCACCCTCACTATCGCCAACTCGTCACCGCATGCTGCGGCTCCACGTTGCTGGGCTATTGTGCTCACTCGGGCAAGCACGCACATTCCAACAAATAGATCAGTGGCAACATCGGCGATCCGGCGCGTAGCTAGCTGCTGTTCGATAATGCCCTTGCGATAGCGCGAGAGTGTCGCTTCAACCGCCTGCGCCAGCTTTGCTACGCCTTGTTCGAAAGTAACAACGTCATCTGCAAGGCATTCTGCTAAGCCCGAAAAACGCGGTCGACCAATAGAGGTCAACTGACCAACTTTTCGGGATGCATATTCAGACAGTATTCCAAAGCCCTTGATCGGATCGTTAAAGATCCCCTTGAGGCTGCGGGCTACATCTTTCAATGCTTCACCAGGGTCCTTCATACCCGACAGTCCGACGTACAATCGCAATATCTCGTTAGTCCCCTCAAATATCCTATTAATGCGCGAGTCTCGTACAACGCGCTCATACGGGAATTCGCGCATAAATCCGTTGCCGCCAGCGATCTGCAACGCCTCATCAGCAACCGTCCACAGCGCTTCTGAAACGTACACCTTACTCATAGCCGCTTCTACTGAAAAATCCTCAGCTCCGGAATCAATAAGGTGACCGACTACGCTGACGATACTCTCTGAGGCAAAGCACAGAGCGGTCATCGTTGCGATCTTGTCCTTCATCAGTTGAAATTCAGAGATACTCTTTCCGAACTGTTTGCGCTGTACAGCCTGCGCCACCGCCAGCTCTATCAAGCGTTTCATGGCCCCTACACAGCCACCACCAAGACCTGTGCGTCCATTATTTAGGACCGCCATAGCGACCTTAAACCCTTTACCCTCCTCACCGAGCACACACTCAGCAGGAACCCGAACATTATCGAACCTAACGGTAGTCGTGCATGATGCGCGGATCCCCATTTTATCCTCTTTTGGTCCGGTCGATACCCCGGGCCAGTCGCGCTCAACGATGAATCCCGTCATCTTGCCGCCATCACTCTCAGTTTTTGCAAAGACAGAAAAAAATCCCGCAGTCCCACCGTTGGTAATCCAAATCTTCTCCCCGTTTAGAATCCAACTTCCATCAGGATTCTTTACTGCGTGAGTCTTGACTGAAGCCGCATCTGAGCCTGACCCCGCTTCTGTTAGGCAGAACGCAGCGATAAGTTCCCCGCTAGCCAAGCGCGGCAGGTACTTCGCTTTTTGTTCCGGAGTACCGAACAGCAGAAGCGCTTTTAAACCGATCGAACTGTGAGCTCCGATCGTTAGAGACGTCGAAGCATCATAGCGACTAGTTTGTTGCAAAACCCGCGCATAGCCTGAATTGGATAACCCGAGCCCAGAAAATTCCTCTGGGATAATAAGCGAGAAGAGCCCGAGAGTCTTTAGCTCTTCGATGTACTCGGACGGCTGTTCACCTGCGACGTCGAATCGGCGGTAGTCGTCCATCCGCTCAGTCATAAATTTGTCAATCGATTCGATCACAAACCGCAGCGTCTCCTGTTCGCCCTGAGATATTGATGGGAAAGGGAGCAAAACTGATCCTCGTATCTCCCCCAGAAAGAGACCCTTTGCCGGACTTCCGAGCTCTAGTGCTTTGCTTGAAATTGTATCAACCATTGTATTTATTCTCTCTTCCTAACCTAATTAAGCCAGCAAAAATTTCGTGATCCGATCAAATGCCTCAGCACGATTTGTTGCAGCACCGTGACCGCCACCAGCCCACACCACTGTAGCACGTGGCCATCGCGTTTGCAGTTCACAAATCTGCGTTTTCGGCACTAGGTGATCATCAGTCCCGGCAACTACCATGATAGCTTCCTGAGGGGTAGCAGGCTCTCTTTCCAGGGGCGAATGATCACGGAATAGATCGGTGAGAAATTCAAGCGGAAGCGAATCTACACCTTGTTTTCTAAGGAGTTCAAAAGCCATACCACCCATGGATACTAGAGGCACTAGAAACGCTGCCCTGCTCAGTTGATCAAGAGAGGCCCAGAGCGCCCCCACGTAGGCTCCTAGACTCATACCGACACACGATATTCGAGTATGCCCCCTTCTACCTAAAAAAAGTCTTAATATACGAAGATCGTAAAGAGCATGAGCCATGGCAAGACACGTTCTTAATGGGTCAGCGCTCGGAAATAAAGGCAACTCTTCCGGAATTCCCTTTGGCCTGCGACGACCGTGGAACGGCAACTCCACCAGCGCAACGTTGCAACCCAACGAGAAGAGCAATCCAGGAAGAAATGCCAGCGAGTTCACACGCTGATCGCCCATGGTCCAACCGTGTACGGCGATAATCGTCATTCGCTCCGATGTCGCTTCGCGATGCTCCCACAAGCGAACGAAGGATGTTGTATTCTCTTCGGTAGATATGTAGCCAGGGTCGTGTGACCATCCACGGGCAGGAAAGTGCGAAGAAAACTCAAGGTCGAGAACCGCACCATCCGGAAATCCGTGAATCGGTGTGATCCTAGGCTCGCTTTCAGATACCGGCGGGGCAAAAAGAGTCGCTATCTCACCGTTTGACCTAAGCACCGATAGCGCTATCGCCTGCGTTTTAAGGGTAGCAACATCCAGCGCCGGCGCAAAACTCTCCAAGCTCACCGCTGACAGGCTCTTTCCTAAACGGGTCATGACGCGATCAAGCCCCGCTCCACCGAGCATCGTCAAGCGCTCTACCTCGCTCAGGCGAGCATCCTCCCGACCGTTTAGAATACAGAAATCAGATGGATTATCTTTAACCACGGGGGCACGCTCCTTATATGCTCAATCTAGCCAAGACTTACCCCTGACACAGGACCAACCTGGCCAAGAGATGTGGGATGCCCCGAACACCTTCCTGGTGATGATTTGCTAAAATCAGAAACTATCTGGCCTAGATCTACCGGTAAGGTCGACATAGTTTGGAAATAAATCAAGCCCTTTAGACAGGTTACTTTCGCAATGCTATCAGCATGTTCCTATCCCTGATATTAGATGACACAAGCTTTACCTTGGTGCTCTTAAAAGTAAAAGAGCATTTAAGCAGCACAAAGATCGTGCAGACGATTAAAACCCGAGAATATTAGCTTTTCGAAGGCGTAGTCCCGGAATCGATAAAGGGGCTTGCCAAACAACGAACCGGCGTTCTAAATCATTCTTTATTCTAAGCAGCTTTAATCCATCTCAGCTTGTTATACATTCAGAGTCACATTTCAAATGGCCAAGACAAAAAAACCGTCACAGACTCTCCTGGCGTCTATTTTAATTCTGCTACTTGTTGGTTTTTGTGGGTCGAGTGGGCACACCGAACAGAGGAAACAGGCGCCTAGACGCCCCAAAGTAGGATTGGTCCTTGCAGGCGGTGGGGCGCTTGGTATGGCCCACGTTGGAGTGCTTAAAGTGCTTGAGGCCAATCGCATCCCGGTTGATGTCATCGCCGGTACCAGTATGGGATCGATCGTTGGCGCTGCATATGCCTCTGGAGCCACTATCAGTGAAATGGAACAGATACTCTCTGAAACTGACTGGGACGCGCTTTTTAAAGAGACTATCGAACGTGAAAATGTGCCATTTCGCGACAAGTACGGGCGCTCAGGGCAGTTTCTTGGTGATGCAAAGGTAGGAATTAAGGACGCCAACCTTGCTCGTTTTACCGGAGTAGTGAGTGGACAACACGTACTACCACTCCTACAACGTCTCTATTATCGCACACCGGGCGATATAGATTTTGATAACCTACCAATTCCTTTTCGAGCTATCGCCGCGGATATAGAAACAGGTGCAGCTGTTCCTTTGGGCTCGGGGCAGCTCGCAACAGCTGCCCGCGCCAGCATGGCCGTCCCCGGATTCTTTACTCCTGTTGAGATAGAGGGCAAAGCGCTAGTTGACGGCGGAATAGCCAACAATCTACCAGTAGATGTGACCCTGAAATTGGGGGCAGATCGCCTTATCGTAGTGGATCTCCTGGCCGACCTAAAGAAAAAAGAGGATATCGGAGGGCTGCTCGGCATATCTGGTCAAATCATATCTCTTCTGTTGCAACAAAACTCAACCCTGCAAAGAAAAAACATGCGTCGTGGTGACCTGTTGCTCGTCCCTGACCTTAAAGGTTACGGAGCTACCGATTTTCAGAAGGCTAAAGAGATATTTTCTCGTGGTGAACAGGTTGCTCTGGCAAACCTTAACGCTCTAAAGCGATTCTCTATTTCTGAGGCTGAATACGCAGCTTACAAGGCTCACCGGGAGACTGCCCCTAAATCTCAAGTGATTGTTACTGCGCTCAAGATCGATTCTGATTTGAGGGCTAAGGTGCCAGAGATTGAGAAGAGCTTTGCCTTTCAGGTTGGAGCGCCACTTGATACCAAACAGGTGGAGGAGGCCGTAGCGAATCTCTACGATCGTGGTGGCCTAGCCAAGCTTGAGTATGCGGTTGAGAAGGACGAACAGGGAAAAGATATACTGGCTCTCACGGCGCGCAAGCCAACATGGTATGATCAGTATCTACGTGCCGGATTCTCTCTTCAGGATGACTTCCAGGGTAATAGCGCCTATCAGCTAGCCCTGGGTGCTAGATTCAACGAACTAAATACAGCCGGAGCTTCACTTGATGTTCGACTTGATATAGGGTGGCGACCTCTCCTTGAGCTCGATTTTTATCAGCCTCTAGCCGAGAACAGTAGCTACTTTGTTAATCCGATTATTTCCCTTGACCGCTATCAGGTTCCGGTGCGCGTAGACGGTGAAACTATCGCCGAGTACGGACGCAGCCGTGCCATCGGAGGCATTGGTGCTGGAAGAAGGCTTGGGAAGAGCGGCGAGATCATGACCGGAGTTAGAGTGGGGTCCGGTCGGATTGAGAGACAAATCGGCGATCCATCCCTCCAAGAAGGTAGCTATGAGATCGGCGATTACTTTGGGCAGGTCAGCTTCGATTCTCGCGACACTCCGGATTTTGCGACTCGCGGCACCTTATTCAACTTCGAAGTAGCACGCAATACCGAGAGTCTCGGTTCCTCGGATACATTCACACAGATGGTCGGAAGCTTCCAACAGCCTTTGACTTATGGCCGAAACACATTAGCTTTAAGCACAGACTACGGAGTGACTCTTGATTCGATCCCTGCTGAACGGGTGTTTGTTCTTGGTGGCATGTTCGACTTAGCAGGATATCAACCGGGTGGCCTAGCCGCATCCGATTTCGTTATCGGGCGACTAACCTATTATCGTGAATTAAGTTCCCTTGGTGGAGCCTTTGCTAAGCTAAATCTCTTCGGCGGTGGTTCATTTGAGTTGGCGTCAGTCCGCAGTGATCTACCACGAATCGACGATAATACCGGAATCGTCGGTGGACTCTTATTTGTTGGAGCCGATACACCGATCTTACCTTTGTACTTAGCCGCGGGCATGAACAATGACGATGAAGCCTCAATATATTTGAATATAGGACGGATATTTAAGAGCCGCCGCTAGTGATACCGCAGAGGAACAGCCGTGCATTGCTCTAAAGAACGCCTGATGATTTTACTGCTGGCTTCCCTGGTCACGGCACTCATCACCTCCGTAGCCCCACTGCCGTTTAGTCCCAATATGGACCTGTCTACCACCTATATCACTAACTACTCGGTGTTGCATGGAAATACTATCTACGGTCCTTTGGAAAAGATCGGAGATTTGCCATCATCGGTAATAATAGATCGACAACCGCTAGCATATCCTCCTTGGCATTATACACTATTGCTCCCTCTTAGCTTATTTACGCCGCATACCGCTGCACGTATCTGGGGTAGTATTAATATCCTCTTTGTATTTTTTGCAGTATACCTATTAACTCCACGGATATCGCCGCGCCAGATGGCCTTAACGCTTGTGGCTGTGCTGTTAACCGCACCTATTCAGGGGCACCTAGCTGTAGGGCAGTTTACTCTAATACTCCTTCTGGCTTGTGCGCTTGCATTAAGACTTGAAGAGTCAGGTAAATTTTCCCTTCTGGGGATAGTCTTGGCTCTTTTAACCATCAAACCGCACGTTGGATTGCCGGTCTGCGCCGGAATTTTTATCTGGCTATGGGTCCATAGAAGACGGCACCTGTTTGCCGCGCTTGCCTCTTGGTTAACGACTATTGCCCTCCTTTTTCTTTACTCACTTTTGATCGACCCAACTATTCCCCACTACTACTTCTTTAGTGTTAATTCCCTAAACTCTCACCCTGTAAATATCGTATGTGATTCATGTTCAAGTCTGACTTTGGCGATTCAATCCTTACTGGATCACGGCTTAGGTTCACCATGGAGGACCCGATTTATTTTAGGTGCTGCATTAGGTGTAACGCTTTTATATCCATTCATCCGGCAAGCCTCTAGCTTTCCGGTATTTATGTCTGGACTTGTGTGTTCAACGATATTGTCAGCGCCTTACGTCCGGAGCTATGACTATGTGCTAATCTCACTTCCTATTCTCGCCATACTCATTGACCGTCCATACCAATTACCATCGCGGCGGTTAAACAACCTAGCCACTGCCTGCTTTGCAACCGCGGCTTTAATGGCCGGCCTTCTGCCTTATTTTACAACCCGCGACCACCACCGCAACTTCTTATGGATTTCAGCTGCCCTGGCCTATGCTGGGTGTTTGTTTTTTAGAAACTTATCGCCACAGATAGCGCAGCCCCATTCGGAGGATTAGAAGCTTGGGGCGATCCAACAAACCGCCGATGTACAGGTGTTTCCCGCTGTACTAACCCGCATATTTCATGAAGCCTGCTACTGCGAGCGACGATAACGGCGCTTTTTCGGCTCAAAGATAGATTTTCGGACCGGAATGTATCGCGATACGATTTAAGCCCCGAAAATCGATTTTTGAATTCGCCCTTCGGGCCCGAAAAATCACCATTCTCGGCGCTCTCGCGACG
>JBKCMS010000149.1:0-4378 GCA_046300175.1 Pseudomonadota bacterium
GGGAAACCTCTGTAAAGAGGTTGACTCGGAGGGATCTCGGTCGCCCGGATGGCGACCACAGGCACGCAAGTGCCTGGAGCGACGCGCAATCGCGCGCCGGTTTGCGCGCGATTAAGCTTGGAGCGAGCCGGGGAAACCCCAGGGACGGGGGTTTCCCGGCGGTCTCGTTGTGTAGCTCAATTTCGGATTTCTCTACCACAGATCATGGCAGTGTTTATTTGGTGATTATCAAGCTGTTAGAGATGGACCAAGCAGAAGTGTAAAAACCCTAGCTCTTCTCGGAAATCCTGGCGACCTTCACCAGCGATAGCGGTTGGCTATAAAATTACAGAGCGATTGTTTACCCTTTAAAAAAAACCCGAGATTCAAAATCATCCACCTGCCACCTGCCACAGTTGCCCATATGCAGTCCGCTACGCCTGAGCGGGAAAATACGCTTGCCAACTATTAGTCGATCTCTCTATCGTTCCAAGGAGGCAGACAATGCATATGATTGATTACTCTAACCCTTGGCTCCGAAACCCCTGGTTCTTTGATACAATCCGGATCGAACTTGTTCTGAGCCTAGTAGGAGCGATCGCCGTGTACAAGGCGATTCGTTGCCGGCGGGGCGAATTTGTCCTTTTAGCTTTGGCCTCTCAACTCCAAATTGTAGCCCTGTACTTTACACTTCCAGCCCTCGTGCTGCTGGCACCACTAGCGCTTGCGGTAGTGCTTCCTAAGCACAAGAAAGAGCCAGAGCTACCGACGGTCAGTCCGTTTATTTTCCTAACAGTAACCCTATGCTTAGCGGCAGCAACTAGGCTAACAGGAATTACCTCCCTGGCCGTGTCGGGCGCTAACGACTTTGGATGGGAGACCTCTGCAAGCTTCATGGCTGCCAGCACCTGGCACTCGGCTGTAGTGTCAGGGATTAAACATCACTCGATCAGCCAGGGGTTTCTCTGGCACGTGATGTATTTTTTCATGCACTCATTCACAGACGATCCGATCCTCGGAGGGCGTATATTCTTTGCTGTTATCAGCGTAATAAATATAATCCTTGTATTTGCAGTAAGTCGCCTCCTGTTTGGTAACTGGGTGGCGCTCGTTACATCTGCGCTTTTCGCATTTTCGCCGCTGGAACCAGCTTGGGCACGCAGCAACTACGGCATGACATTTGCGACCTTCCTTTCACTGGCGGTGGCATACGTCGCATTTAAATCCCGGCCTTTCTGGCAGATTGCACTCGGAAGCCTAACGATGTTTAGCTACCCCGCTGCTACGACTATGGGAGCATTTCCGCTTATAGTTGGAGCTCTCTATCGCTCAAGGCGCGCTGTAGTAGTCGGTCTAGTCACCCTGTTTTTATGGATTATTCTCCCCTCGATTATAGTCAGTATAACTGAACTTACTCCCACGTGGATTAGCCCTCTACGAGTGCACAGCTCAGATCGCAGTATTATCGATATCGCTAAAAAAGCTCCGAATTTCGCCGAGTCTTTAGCGAGTAGCCTCTATAAAAACTTGGTGTCATTAGTTACCAAGTTAGGCACTTTCTCGGATGGAGATGAGTACTTTGTTCTATCGGCAATTAAACCCAAGTATCTGCTTGGCCGCGTAGTGCTAATCTTTCTTCCGATTGGATTATTTCTTATCAGGGGAACTAGGACTGGACTTGCTCTTATCTTTTGGCTAGCCCTCTCACTTATAACAGCGCTTACCTCATTTGATGTTATTCCGCGGAGATTTTGCACATTTGTTGCTCCAGTATCGATTATCTCAGGTTACGGTGCCGCCGTTGTTATCGCCTCTATGTGGCGCCCAACTTTGATATTATTATGTTCAACACTTATCGCTGGCACGATTAGTTTTGCTACCTACTTTCGTGATCTACGAGCCCCTAACACCTTTGCAACCGATGTGGTCGCACAGGTTGAGCAGGAGCTTAAAAGCCAAGGCACCTTGGTGCTACTAGACAATGTTCCAGCCCCCTGTGTGTCATGGATATTTCACCGACTTGGAGGATACGCCAAGCAAGGTAGCTATATCTCTAATCGTACAGGTGATCCAAGTGCCCCGTTAGAGCTTACTAATCAAATGGCTAAAGAGATGCCGTGGTATCGAGACACAAGTATTCGCGATACCTTCACTCCCGGCTCGGTTACCCGGATCGTGGTTTTTGCCCCTACCGGAGAGCGCCCACCGCATCCAGCTGCTGGACTAATGCTTACCGAGCACTCAACTGCTACCATCGGATGGTTAACTCTGCACAAGTTTGTAATTGAAAAAACACCTTAGGAAGACCTAACAAATGCACGAGATCCTCGCCCCGCTCTTTTCCTGGATACCTGGACAGAATGCCCCCGTAGTAGCCAGCGGTCTTAAGATGGCGTCTTTTACATCCGAGGCGTTTCTTATCGCCTGCGCACCTTTGGCGCTATTGTGTATTTTAAGTGCATTTCCCTTCTGGGCTAGACTCAACGACTCGCCGTGGGTCTTTGCAATTACTCACTCGTTGCCTTTTTTTGTGCTCACATTTCAGGACTCTCTTGGTGATGCTGGCCAGGTAATAGATGGAGTGCGCGCCAGGTACCATATGAGTGAACCGCTGGCTAGCTTGGCTCACTATTGGTTTTTTCGACTTCTGCATGAGCCCTTTAACATTGGCGCTAAGGATGCTGTCGCCTGGAGCACGCGGGTTGGTGGAGTAGTGTACACGTTTTTTATCGCGCTTGTGTCTCTGCGTTTATACCCGGATAGCACACCCTCAAGGAGACTCCTTCATAGACTACTATTTCTCACCGCTGGCGTATCGTTGCTTTGTTACGGTTACGTCGAGAATCCACCTCTTGCACTACCAGCTGAACAGCTCTGGATCTATGCATCACTGGTCTTTTTAGCAAATCCCAGGTTGAAATACGCAGTAGCGTGCTCAGCAGCACTTGCACTGGCCACTGCTGTGCACGGTCGAGTTGGCTTTCTTTTTCCTGCCTTAGCGCTCGGGTTGCTCCTGCCTCAGGGCAGCGTTACTCAGCGACTGGCGCGCCTCTCCGTCGGGTCTGTAGCCTACTTTGCCCTACTCGGTGCGCTTGTGGCTTACATCTTCTACGTTGAACCTCAACATATAAGTGGTGGCGCACACGGTAATGTGACTGGTGGCGGCAATCGTCAGATGTTTGTTCAGCTAGGTCAGATATTTACCAGCGCACATCTGCTCCAGTATCTTACTCCGCTATTGATTGCCGGGGGTTGTCTGATGCCGCTGGGGATCTTTCGAGTCTTAACTATGTGGCGCTCGTTGTCTCGAATCGATCTGTGGTGCCTTGGCTTTTTGATGGCCGACCTCGTTTATCTATTGGTTTGGGAGTTCGACTACGGTCCGTACATCGACTGGGACCTGGTATTTTCAGGGGTTACCCCGCTTATCCTGCTAACAAGTCTGATAGTTGTTCGTAGCCGCATACCAGTGATCTGTTTTATACCTTTCCTGCTGGTAAGTGTTTTTATCAGTAACACCTACGCCGCGATGGTAAACGGCGCCCCTTTAGCCATCAACGCCGTACCTACAGCGGTACCCGCCACTACTACAGTAGAGTGCGCAACTAAGGGCTTGCAGCGTACTTACTACGTAGGACGTGAACTTTCAGAGGCGGTCGGCTCTCCAGAGATCGAGATCCCGCACCACGAGTACGGGCCTAACGGCGTTACCCTGCCGAAGGCACATGCGCCTGTCGGGGGTAAGTTCACAGGGTTCCTGGTGATTCCGGAGCCTGGCCGATATCGCTTCTTTGTAATTGGTCAACGAAACGTGCGGCTGACTATAAGTGGCCAAACCCTCTTTCAGCGTTGGATAAACTACGAGTGGCGCGTCAGCGCAGAGCGTGAAGTGCGCTTTCCTGTAGCAGGCAAATACCCCATTAGCCTTGAATTCTACTCTGAGCTGCACGCATTTCCGATGATGCTACAGGTCGAGTCGCAGCGCTACCAACGTCGAAAGATAACCTTTGAAGACCTCTGCGTCGAATAAATCTATAGTGACGTGCAAAAGTCCGTGCCAGTAAAACTGGCAAGGCTTTTGCCTTACATCAATATAAACCCTGCGCGAGTGATTTTTGAAAAAAATCACTCGCAATAGCATGGCGAGCGCAATCTTGGCACATGAAGATCAAGGTAACAGCCAAGTTGCGCCGTAGAAGACAAAAAAACTCTAGCTGTAGAAAGAGACTATCTAGTTGCTGATAAGCGTGGGATCGGTGATGGCTGAGTAGGTTTTTAACTTAGCAGGAACTTGAAAGCACTGGAGCAAGAGCTCCGGCTGGAGCGCTATACTTGAAACATCCAAGGTGAAAATTATATTTTTGCCCCCGTACTCTCCGAATCTTAACCTTATTGAACG
>JBKCMS010000150.1:0-23963 GCA_046300175.1 Pseudomonadota bacterium
CGTGCAAAAGTCCGTGCCAGTAAAACTGGCAAGGCTTTTGCTGGACATCACTATAGGTTGTTGTTTTGATTCGCATCCGCGAATCGATAGCGTTCTCCAAAACTCGGGATTTCGCTACGGACTTTTGGAGAACGCTATAATCTATATTTTGTTGAAAAAATGAATGGACCTGGGTTTACCTTAGAGGCTAAAAGAAACGCATGCGGCGCCACCGGTATCAGCTGGATAATCAAGATGACCGTTGACCTGCCGGACGAGCGCATCGAGTATCTGCTGGTCCATCACGCCGAGGCCTGACTGATTTAGATCATCTCTGCCGGTCTCATTAAGCCATATCCTTGTCTGATCTTCACGCCGCTCCATGATTACCGTCAACGGTCCCTGCGAATCAGGTGCATGCACCCTCAGGTGATTTGAGACTAGCTCATTTACCAACAACCCGATCGCCGTGGCGTCGCGACTTGATACGAGCGTTGAAGTCAATCGGAAATGCAGCTGCGGGCGCTCGTCCCTAGCACGTACACTGCAGACTAACTGAACTATCATCTCTTGCAGGTATTCATGCAGCGGCACGGTGTCGTAGCCATCACCTCTGTGCAGCTTGTCATAGACAAGAGCCATACTCTGAATACGCTCTTCACTGCGCTTGAAGACGTCCTGAACCGCAAGGTCTTCTACACCACGTCTCTGCAACCTAAGGAGGCTGCAGACAATCTGAAGATTGTTTTTCACCCGGTGGTGCACCTCCTTGAGGAACGCCTGATCTATAGTTGGTTCGCCGCTCATATCTGTATGCTTGCCTAACAGCTCTACCGTACACAGGCGTGCAAAACTTCGAAATACTTGAAGTAGCCAGGTTCTCAGCTACCTAACGGCGATCATACAGTTTCGACCTTGTGCAGAGAGGCTGGCGCCAGTACAGAGTTAGCTGCTATCGAGGTCAGTTGTCAGTAACTACGCTTAAACAGGCCTAAAATCTCCCAGTGATAGGTCATCGGAAACATATCAAACGGAGTAATCTCTAATAGTTCGTACGCGTTTGAGAGGGTCTGAGCGTCGCGAGCAAAGGTTTCTGGGCTACAGCTAGAGTATAGTATGTGCTCCGGTGCGGTTGATATCAGCTGCGAAATTATACCCGCCGAGAGCCCCCTACGGGGTGGATTGAGCATCACCATATTTGGCTTAAGAGATGGGTTCTCTGCGAGAAAAAGCTCGACGTCACAGGCGTTAAACTCCAGATGGGTCAAAGCGAGCTCCTTTGCGCTCATCTGAGCAGATGCGATCGCTTGCGGAGATATCTCAACTCCGACGATACTTTCACAGTGCGGGGCGGCGCTTAAAGAAAAGCCACCGGCGCCACAGAATAGATCTAGGAGAATTTTGGGAGTAGCGCTTTTAATAATCTGAGCAGCTCTTGAGTACAGTTGTTCGGCGACCGCCGGGGTTACCTGCATAAAGGATTGTGCCGCAAAGTAAAGCGGTAACGAGCCGAACTGCTCACGAATAAACTTAGGGCCAGCGATGTCTATCTCCTCGGGACCTTCCAGAATTGCAGCGGGGATGGGTTGAATGTTGCAGGTGACCACGGTGATCCACGGAAACTCACGCTGAAGCTCAGCGGCTGCATTTTGCACTTGAGAGAGCGCATCGCGACTCCTTAGGACAAATCGTAGTATGCCTTGTTTGTGGTCGTGAGTTGTTATGACGATGACGTGCTTTAATTCACCGGTGCGTAGCTCGATGTCGTAAGGTGTCAGTTGGTGGGATTTAATCAGAGCTGGAAGACGGTTCAGAAAGGCTTGGATCGGCTCACTTGATAGTTGGCAGCCGACTATATCCCACGACGAGCGGTCCTGGCGCGTAATACCGATTACCGGGCGTTCGATTGAACCGCTGATACTCATCTTTACTTTGTGTCGTGATTGCCAAGGATAATTAAGTACGACCGGTTCGCGCATGCTCCGAGGTGTGACTCCGTGCTTGGCTAGGGTGCTGTTCAGCTGCTTTAGCTTTGTTTCAAGTCGAACCCCTGTTGGCAGTTCAAGAAGGGTGCAAGATTGACACACGCTGTCACTGAAGTAGTGACAAGAGGCGTTCTCATAGTTAGCCAGGAGTGGGCCTGAGTAGTCGGACATGCGAATCAAAGCGACAGCCAAGAGTGATTTACCGCAAAAGCATTGCCACTTCACTTGCAAGGACTTCTGCACATCGCGATAGCATAGCCTGTACGGTGTCTTCTGTCTCGTATAACCGTAGTTATCCTGATGGTCGTTGTGCGCTGGTGGCTGGTGTGCGAAACTCCCACGATATGAGCTCAACCCTGATTTTTGCATTTCGATTTTTGTTCGGTGTTGTTCTATGCGGTACGACGCGAGTGTGTTTTGCTGATGATGTTGCAGGGCGACAAGCGGGACCCGCCGGTGTTGACGGAAAGGGGGGGGCTTTCGTCTGTGTTTCGGCAGTCATGCCGCAGTCTCAGGGCCGCAACACACTTGAGCGGGTGCAGCAGCAGTACTCGTCGATTGAAACGATGCAGGGCAATTTTCGGCAAGATTCCTATGTAGCAGCTCTAGACGAGGGCGAAGCGAGCTCTGGAACGATGGTTTTTGCCAAACCGGGTAAGATGCGCTGGAGCTATAAGGCTCCAAGGGTCCAGGAGGTGGTTATCCGCGATGGAGAGCTGTGGATGTACCAGCCAGAACAGGGACAGGTGATGATTGATAGCGTAGGAGCGGTGCTGCTATCGGCTCTCCCAGTTTCGTTTCTGATGGGGATTGGAAATCTGACCAAAGATTTTGACCTGGTATCGGCCTGTCGGACCTCAGCGGGGGTAGCTTTAAGCCTGCTGCCCCATAAGCAAAGCGGCTCAGATGCTAAAGAGGAGGCCCTAGAGGGGTTTACCCTGCTGGTAGATGCTGAAAAAAACCTCCCGAAAGGAGCAAAAATTATATCGGTCGGGGGCAACACTACGGCAATTATCTTTGAAAATCTACAGGTTAACCTACCTGGCGTACCGCCTAGCCGATTTGTTTTAGAGTACCCAAAAGGTGTAGATATACTAGATAGACGAATTACACCTGGGTCGTAACGTAATGAAATCACCATTAGCGATTATCCCCGCTGATGGCGAGCAACCAAAGAGCTGCTCGTCCGTCGCGGTAAACATCTCGGAGCCGCAGAACATAGAGGGGGGCAAGGCCTTTGCTGGTCGTGCTGCTATCGTCACCCTTGGCTGCGCCAAGAATCAAGTCGACTCGGAGGTGATGATCGGAGTACTTCGTAACACAGGCTTTGAGATAGTTAATGAGCTGGCACACGCCGATGTCGCGGTAGTTAACACCTGCGGTTTTTTAGAGAGCGCGGTGAAGGAGAGTGTTGATTGCGTCCTTGAGCTCTCGGAATTAAAGAGGTCTGGCAGCCTCCGGCGTCTGCTGGTTGCTGGTTGTATGGTGGAGCGGTACAAGGGCGACATTCGTAAAGCGCTCCCTGAGGTGGATTCGTTCATTGCGCTTGATGGATTGTTAAGTGTTGGTCAAGCGGCTTTGGGAGCCGACGATGCGCTTCGCGACATCCTTCATGAAGGTGCGCGCCCATACTTTCTCTACGACGAGACCATGCCGCGACATTTGGCGTCTAAAAGGCACATGGCCTACGTTAAGGTGTCCGAGGGGTGCAATCGTCCTTGTGCCTTCTGTATTATCCCCCAGATTCGCGGAGCGATGCGTAGCCGTTCAATAGATTCGATCGTGCGCGAAGTCCAAGCGCTCGGAGCGCAGGGTGTGCGCGAAATGAATCTGGTAGCGCAGGATCTGACAGCATTCGGCAGTGACACCAGTGGTGGAAAATTAGTAGACCTATTGCGTGCTATTGACGGCTCAAAGAGTGCCGCTTGGGTACGTCTTCTATACGCATATCCGGTGGGGGTTGATGACGAGCTTTTGCGGGCTATAGTCGACCTAGATTCGGTGTGCAACTACCTAGATGTCCCCCTTCAGCACGCGAGCGAAACCGTCCTAAAGAGTATGAAGCGGCCCATAGGTCGCTTTGGTTCGCGGCGCTTTGTAGAGTATGTTCGAGCCACGGCGCCGGAGATTAAGCTGCGGACAACCTTTATCGTTGGCTTTCCGGGAGAGACTGAGAGGGACATCCAAGACTTAGAAGCCTTTGTAAGTGACGGGCATTTTGAGAGTGTTGGAGTATTTACCTACTCCCCAGAGCAGGGTACTGATGCCTACTCGCTAGAGGGGCAGATTTCAGAGAAAGAGAAACGTGCTCGGCGCGACCGTATTATGCTCGCGCAGCAAAAGGTGCGAGTGCAGCGTAATCAGGAGTATATTGGCCAAGAGCTTGAAGTCTTGGTGGAGGGTCCGCACGAGGAGACCGAGCTGCTACTGTCGGCGCGGGCGCGTTTTCAGGCCCCTGAAGTTGACGGTAATGTGCTGATCAACGATGTGGCAGAAGGTTTGGGAGATGTAGCAGCCGGCCATCTTGGGCGCGTTGTGGTAACTGAAGTGTCTGGGTATGATTTAGTCGGGACATTAGTAAAATGAGAAAACCGCGAATCGGCATCTTTATTATTGCGTATAATGCTGTAAATCACCTGAATAAGACCATCGCTCGTATCCCTAAAGAGGTCTACGATGAGGTTGAGGAGATATTTGTTATCGATGATTGTAGCTCCGATAACGGATACTACGCTGCTCTAGGCTACAAAGCTCAGCACGGGATAGATAAGCTCACAGTGCACCGAAATGAGAAAAATCAGGGATACGGCGGCAACCAAAAAGTAGGCTATAAGTACGCAATAGATCGGGGTCTCGATATAGTTGCGATGGTGCACGGAGATGGGCAGTACGCTCCGGAAGCTCTGCCTTCATTGCTTGAGCCGTTAGTTAAGGGCGAAGCGGATATGGTATTCGGCTCGCGGATGTCTAAGCCGATCGACGCCCTAAAGGGTGGTATGCCACTCTATAAGTACTTGGGCAATCGCATCCTTACATGGAGCCAAAACCGCCTTTCTGGGCTCAACTTGACCGAGTACCATTCGGGTTATCGGCTTTATTCCACTCACGCCTTACGGCAGATTCCATTTGAAGCGTTCACGAATACTTGGCACTTCGACACTCAGATAATCCTGGCGATGGCAGAGCGAAATATGCGCATTGTTGAGCGACCGATACCAACGTATTACGGGGATGAGATCTGTCATGTAAACGGAATCCCTTACGCTTTTAATGTGTTGATGACTACCTACCGTTTCTATAAGAATCGCAAACGCAAGACACTTTCATATCCGGGAGTTATGGATATTCCTCGGATTATCGTTGGGTAATCGAAAGGCTAGGCATCAGTACTTTTGCGCTGCGGTGACCTGTATCTTGAGGGTTGGCCTAGCAAATTAGTCTGGTTTTAGAGGCGGGTCTATTTGGTTTGTCCATGTTGGTGGAATCGTTGTTTCACATCATCACAAAATCGAGTAATTTACGGGGGGTGTTTAGTACTTCCCAGCGGAGCGAGTCATGAAATCAGAAAGGAATCCACAGATAGTAGCCCTTAACGAATTGGGCCAGTCGGTCTGGTACGACAATTTATCCCGCGATGTTCTGAAGTCAGGGGAGTTGCGTTCACTGATTGAGCAGGGTGTCTCTGGTTTGACCAGTAATCCGACGATATTCAAGCAGGCGATTGCGGATACAACTAACTACGATAGCGATATGGGCTCCGAAGCCCTCAAGGGGTTAAGCACCGAAGCACTGTGCGAAGAGTTGATGGTAGCTGATGTCGCGGCAGCGGCTGACTTGTTGGGGACCACTTATGTGGAAACAGCAGGTGGCGACGGTTTCGCAAGTATAGAGGTTTCGCCATACCTAGCAGCTGATGCACAGGGGACGATTGCGGCGGCAGAGAGGCTCTGGAAGAGGCTCAATAGACCCAATGTGATGATTAAGATACCGGCGACCCCGGAGTGCATCCCGGCTATTCAGGCGGTACTAGAGCGCGGCATTAATGTAAACGTCACGCTAATATTTTCAACTGATGTGTATCGGCAGGTGGCCGGGGCTTACGTGGCGGCTCTGGAGGCGCGTTTGGCCAAAGGTCAAGATGTAAGGTCGATAGCGTCGGTAGCCAGTTTTTTTGTCTCTCGAGTTGATGCGATCGTAGAAAAGAAATTCGATACCATAGTGAGCACAGGTAGCTGCGCAGAAGGCGAACGAGCCGCCTTGTTGGGGAAGGTGGGCGTCGCCAATTCCAAGTTGGCTTATGAGGCGTTTGAGGCGATATTTTGCTCAGAGCGGTTTAGAAAGCTGCAAGAGGCGGGTGCGCGGGTGCAACGGCCATTGTGGGCCAGCACTGGAACCAAAAACCCGGCGTTTAAGGCGGTCATGTACGTAGAGGAGTTGGCGGGACGGGACACGGTGAATACGATGCCACCGGCAACCGTCAAGGCATTGCTTCAAGGGGCAGCAGTTTCTCCTAAGCTGCATTCAGGCTTGGTCGAGGCCAAGAAATTACTGGAGTGGTTAGGGTCAAAGGGGATCTCGCTCGATGCGCTCCTAAGCGAACTCCAAGTAGCTGGAGTAAAGAGTTTTTCAGACTCCTACAAAGAGCTACTAGCATCGATTGACGAGAAGCGTAAAAAGGTTGCATAGAGTTTAGTTTGGTTAGTATACGAATTCTTTTTAAGGTCACAGATGACGACGCAGGACGATACCAAGATGACGAAACCACCAGCGACTCTGTTGGTGATATTTGGGGCAAGTGGCGATCTTACCTCGCGCAAGTTAATCCCAGCGCTGTGTAACCTCGCTGAGGATGATTATCTTCCGGAAAATTTTATCGTCATCGGCTCGTCGCGTTCGAAATTAAGTGATGATGATTTTCGTGCGCGACTGTTCGATGGGATTCAGAAGTTCTCACGCAGGCCGATTAGTCCAGCGGTGTGGGATCGGTTTTCCAAGAATGTTTACTATCAGCCACTAAATGGCGAGGTGTTAGCAGATTTTGAGTTGCTCAAGGCGAGGATGGAGGAGCTCTGTGCAGCTCGTGGTGAGCGATTTAACTACGTGTACTATCTGGCGATGGCACCGCAGTTTTTCGGTCCGATCGCTTCAAATCTAAAATCGATCGGTTTAATTGAAGACGTTGCTAGTCAGGGGCGGCGCACTTCGGTGGTTGTCGAGAAGCCTTTCGGTCATGATACCCACTCAGCCCGTGAGCTAAATGCGGTTTTGCGTAAAAGCCTCGCTGAAGAGCAGATTTACCGTATCGATCACTATTTGGGGAAGGAGACCGTTCAGAATATATTGGTCTTTAGGTTTGCTAACGGCATCTTTGAGCCGTTATGGAACAGAAAGTACATTGACCACATCCAGATATCGGTCTGCGAGGATATCGGCATCGGAAACCGAGCTGCTTATTTTGATCAGAACGGGATTGTTCGAGATATAGTGCAGAATCACGTTCTTCAGATGCTTTCGTTGTTGTGTATCGAGCCACCGATATCTCTAAGCGATGCAAACGGGATTCGTGACGAGAAGGCAAAGGTGTTGCGCTCAATTAAGCGGATGTCGCCTGATGAGGTGCGTTGCAATACCGTTCGTGCTCAGTACTCGGAAGGGTACATTAAGGGTGAAAAGGTTCCTGGATACCTTGAAGAAAACGGGGTTGCTCCGGCTTCAAGGACAGATACTTATGTGGCTCTCAAACTAGAGATCGATAATTGGCGCTGGAGCGGAGTTCCGATCTATATCAGGGCAGGAAAGAGATTGGCCAAAAGGGTCACTGAGATTAAGGTATTTTTTAATAAGGCGCCCGATTCGCTCTTTAGGGGGCGTCAACGTGGGGACCTTGAGCATAATGTGCTCTCGATCCAGGTACAGCCTAAGGAGGGAATGTCACTCCGAATTAGCTCCAAGCAGCCAGGTCCGAGGTTCCGAGTTAGGCCTGTAGAGATGGACTTTACCTACGATAGCTCCTTTGGAGTAGCTTCGCCTGAGGCTTACGAACGTCTCCTGCTCGATGTAATGAAGGGAGACCCGACTCTGTTCACTCGAAACGATGAAATAGAGGAGTCTTGGGAGCTGCTCGCCCCGATATTTGAGGTTTGGGAGGGACCAACACCACCACCTCTGTGTACCTATGAGGCGGGGACTTGGGGTCCGGCTTCTGCCGACGCCTTGCTTCAGAAGTCTGGCCACAAGTGGAGTGAACTCTAAGGACAGGTTTGCGTGCTACAATTATCTATATCTGAAGCAAGTGAGAGGTTCCGCGCTGAGTTGCGTGGGTGGCTTAGCCTTAACCCTCCACCGCGAGCAGCAGATACGTCGCTGCAGGAATTTGAGCGGGTCGGTCGTCAATGGCAAAAACAGCTTGCTGAGGCTCAGTGGCTCGGTACCCATTGGCCCAGTGAATTTGGTGGGCGTGGACTTTCTTTGGTCGAAGAGGCGATCGTCCAGGAGGAGTTGGTTCGGGTATCAGCCCCGCAGATTCTCGGGCTGTTCGGAATAACAATGGTGGGCCCAGTTTTGATCGCTCACGGCAGTGAGGACCAGAAAAAGAGGTTTCTTGGTCCGATCCTCACGGGAGACGAAATCTGGTGTCAGGGTTTTTCAGAACCAGGTGCAGGTAGCGATCTGGCGGCGGTCAAATCACGCGCGGTTCCGGTGGAGGGTGGGTATCTACTCTCTGGACAGAAGATCTGGACCAGCTTTGCGCATTGTGCAGATTGGTGTTTCGTCTTGTGCCGCACGGCCGACGCAGAAAAGAAGCATGAAGGGCTGTCCTATCTCTTGGTTTCTTTAAAGTCCCCCGGTATCACAGTCAGGCCGCTCCGTCAGATAAGTGGCGATAACGAGTTTAATGAGGTGTTTTTTGACGCCGTATTTGTGCCTAACGAGCACCTGGTAGGAAAAGAGGGACAAGGGTGGAAGATCGCCATCTCGACCCTGATGTTCGAGCGTGTTGTGCTTACTTTTTCTCGGCAATTGCAGTCAGAGGTTGCTCTACGAGATTTAATTGACCAATCAAGCACATCGATGAGCGGCACGGAGAAATTGGAGCTAGCACGGTGTATTGTTGATGCCTGCGCGACGCGGGCGTTGGCCTATGAGCATCTTATAACCTATGCGGATAAAAAAGCGACTCCGGGCCCAGAAGGCTCTCTTGATAAGCTTTTATGGAGTGAATCGTTTCAGAGGCTATGCTCGTTTGCCCAAATGCTCCTGGGACCAAGAGCTGCACTTGGAGAAGCTGATACGGTAACGGGCCCAGTGGTGCATCGTTATCTGTACTCTCGAGGTCGGACAATCGCTGCGGGGACTTCTGAGATTCAACGTTCGATCATCGCAGAGCGGCTGTTAGGTCTTCCCCGAGGGTGAGACCTGAGTGTGTCTCTGTTTAGACTCGGTAATTATGAAACACGATAGGTCAACTGGCGAGCGGCGTAGTAGAGGGGTATCGCTGTGGCTTATCGCGTTGGTACTGGTAGTTGTCGGTGTTTTACTCGCGCGGTTGGTGCGAGCAGTGCTCCTACCAGTACTGCGACCTGCGCCGATTTCTTTTGAGACCCACGTGGTATAGGTCAGTTGTTTATAAGGCAGAGTACATGGGAATAGCCACTGACCTAATTTACATAGTCTTAGCGGCTCTGCTGGGAGGAACGCTTGCCCATATTTTCCGGCAACCGCTGGTGTGCGGTTACATCTTGGCCGGCCTCATAGTTGGTCCCTATACGGGAGGATTCACAGTCCAAAATACCCGAGAGATTGAGAAGCTGGCCGAGATCGGGGTTGCATTGCTGCTGTTTACCCTGGGGCTTGAGTTCTCATTCGGGGAGTTGCGTAGGCTCGCTCGGATCACCCTGCTGGCCACACCGTTACAGTTAGTGATCTGTTCACTTGCTGGGTACGGGGTGGCGATGCTGGCGGGTATGAGTGCGACCGATGCCTTGTGGATTGGTGGCGCCATCTCCCTTTCAAGCACTATGGTGGTGTTAAAGACCCTATCGGCAGGAGATGCAATAGACAGCCGAGAGGGTCGGATTATGCTGGGTATATTAATTGCCCAGGATCTAGCTGTGGTGCCGCTGATGCTTGTCCTGCCGCAGCTTGCACGCGAGCAGGTCGATTACGCTGGTATCGCCTGGGCAGTTGGTAAATCGCTGGCATTTCTCGGGGTGATGTACGTAGCAGGAACCCGATTGCTACCTCGAATCTTTACCGCAATCGCGAATCAAGGTTCTCGAGAGCTGTTTTTTCTTGCAACTCTTGGGTTTGCTTTCGGTGCCGGATTTATATCGCACCAGATGGAACTCTCGTTTGCTCTTGGGGCATTCGTAGCCGGAATGCTTCTTAGTGAGACTGATTTTAATCACCAAGCTTTAAGTGATGTGTCACACCTACGGGACTTATTTGCTGTGATCTTTTTCGTATCAGTGGGGATGCTTTTTGATCCGAGCTTCTTTGTCTCTCATTTCGGAGTGATCTTAGCGCTTGTCGGAGCGTTGCTGCTGGTTAAGGCGGTGGTTATAAGTTGCCTCTTGATAGTGTTTGGATACTCTTCATTAACGGCTTTCGGGGTCGGTGTCGGGCTCGCTCAGATCGGTGAATTTGCTTTTGTTGTGGTAAATGTTGGACGCGAAAACGGGGATTTTTCTTCAGATGCTTACTCGCTGATTATAGCGGTAACGGTGGTCTCAATGGTAATGACCCCAACCCTGTTTGTATTAAGCGGATGGCTCAAAAAGAGGCTTTTAGCGCGGGGCACTGAGCCAGTTCTGCCCTGGGACCCACCAGCGATCAGCTGCTCAGAACACGTGGTAATCGTTGGAGCTGGAGTAGTGGGTCGTTATGTGTCTCAAGTCCTCTCATCGCTAGGGCGTCCCTTTGTGGTTATCGAATCTGACTACAAGATCGCACAGAGGTTACGTAATAGGGATATCTCCGTAGTATTTGGTGATGCAACCAAAAGATCTATCTTGGATGCTGCGCGCATCCACAAATCATCTCTGGTGGTGATCACCTCGACTAATGATCAGATTTTGCCGGGGATAGTCAGTGAAGTAAAACGGATTCGCTCAGACCTACCTGTGGTGGTGCGGGTTGAAGATGTTGAGGATGTTCAGACACTTTCAAGTCTCTCGGTTCAGGAGATCGTTCAACCGCAGTTCGAAGTTGGTCTTGAGATGGTGCGTCAGGCGCTGCTTGCGCTGAAGGTCGAAGAGTCGCAGATATTTACCCTATTGGGGCAACTTAGAGCTGATCGCTACGAGACATCGCGCTTTGTAAAGCTCGACCAACAAGAGCACCTTAGACGGCTTGAGGCCAGTCGGCTCCTTGAACTCAGGTGGCTTGAGGTTGCTCAAGGGTCCGAGCTGGTTGGAATGTCTCTGCAATGTGCGCGACTTCGCGAACGCTTTAGCGTTTCTGTTGTGGGTGTTATGCGCGGCCCAGAGTTTATCCCTACGCCGCCGCCAAGCACTGTTATCGAACCAAGAGATGCGCTGGCAGTGCTTGGCACAGGAAGGCACATAGACCAACTTGAGGCAGAAATATAAAACAGCATTCTAGATAGCAGCGTACGTGGCAACAGGGGGTTACGCGGTAACCGGTATGATCTGAGTCACATAGCTACTCGCTAAACACTCGGTGTGGTAGCTCTCCACCTTGCATTCTAACTGACGAGCTAGGTTCGTCGTTCAAAGGGAGGAGTTAAATGAAGTTTCACCGTTTATATCTTGTGATCACAGTAGCAGCATCGATGGTATCGAGTGCTTTTGCACAGCCTGCTAACAAATCAAATACCTTTGCATCAAAGCCGCTTGAGGGAGCTCCAAAGAAAGCGGCTCCAGTGGCGTGCGGCGCTACTCCTAAGGATCCCGCGTTGTGGGATAAATCCATCACTGCTGGTTATAACTACACAGACGGTAACAGTAAGACGGCGTCCCTTAACCTAAACGGAAAGGTCATGCGCGACTACGATGGCGAAGCTTGGCGCTTTGAGGCTGATTACAACTACGGGAATGCTGCAGCAGATGTTAATTCGGTTCGCGAAGTCGTAAAGCAGAACGCACGCGCTCTTGCTGACTACAAGCACACCCTGGATAGCGTGTTCTTCGCTGGAGCAAACGCATCGTATGCTTGGGATGAGATCGCAAACCTCGATTACCGAGTTATCTTGAGCCCAAACGTTGGAGCCTATCTGGTGAAGAACGATGTGACGACATTTAGCCTTGAGGCTGGTCCGTCATATGTTTGGGAGCAGCTCGGCGGAGAGGATGATAACTTTGCAGCAGCTCGTATCGCTGATCGTTTCGTTTGGAATATCAGCGAATCTGCGCTTCTGTATCAATCTGCAGAGTACTTAGTGGCGTTTGATGACTCGGCTGATTACATAGTTAATGCCGAGATCGGTATCGAGGCACCGCTTAGCTCATCAGTTAACTTGGTGTTGTCAGTTCGTGACTACTACATTAACCAACCGGCAGAGGGTAGAGAGCGTAACGACGTCTACACCATAACCGGTCTCAAGGTTAATCTGTAAGCCGATCGATCATTCACAGACAAAAACGGAGTTATCATGGATGTATCAAAAAAAGCTCTATCACTAGTTGAAGAGTTTAAAGGTTTCGCGTTTAAGGGGAATGTGGTCGACCTCGCAGTCGGTGTGATTATCGGCGGCGCGTTCGGTAAGATCGTCGACTCTCTGGTTAAGAGCGTAATAATGCCCCTAGTAGGCGCGATATTGCCCGGCGAGCAGGGATATTTGGGGTGGAAGTTAGTTATCAACGGTAAAGATGTTCCGTATGGTCTCTTTATTGGTGAGGTGGTTAACTTTCTCATCGTTGCCGCAGCTCTGTTCTTTGTTATTGTGAAGTTTTTGGGTTTCTTGATGAAATCCAAGGAGGTTGAGGCTGCTGCACCGCCGGCGTTGACTAAAGACCAGGAGCTACTAGCAGAGATTCGCGATCTATTAGCAAAACGGTAGGTTGGTAGTGGTCTTCTCGCCACCCCCGGTTTACCGCGATGCAAATACGCGCTAAAAGTGGTGAGGCCGTCGGGAAACCCTATTGATGGGGTTTCCCGGCGGTCAAGAGGTGGCGATGAAGATCCTTATTAGTGCCGGGGAGGTTTCCGGCGACCAGCACCTGGCTAGGGTGGTAAGAGCGATAAAAGCGAGGGCTCCTGGGGCACATATACGTGGTATGGCCGGAAAGCTCTGTGCACAGGCAGGTGCGCTGCTTGATGTTGATTGCTATCGAGCTGGGGCAGGTATGGGCTTCTTTGAGCTATTCCGCTCAGGTGGTAAGATACTCTCCTCCTTTAAGACACTTTCCAAACTGTGCAGTACCTGGAAACCCGATCTGCTGATCGTAGTAGACTATCCAGATTTCAACATGCGGCTGGCTAAGGTCGCCAAGCGACATGGCGTTCGGGTGCTCTATTTTATCCCTCCTAAGGTGTGGGCCTGGCGCAGTGGAAGGGTTCGAGCGATCCGCCGCTCAGTAGATCAGATTGCGGCGATCTTTCCGTTTGAGCCGGAGTTCTATCTTCGACACGGCTTTTCAAATGCAATGTATGTTGGGCATCCACTTAGCGAGCGAGTACAGCACGGATTGCAGCCTCAGCAGCGCGATAATACGATTCTGCTTCTCCCGGGAAGCCGTAGGTTCGAGGTTGAACGACTCCTAGTGCCGATGTTGCTGGGGTTCGAGTTACTGCAAAAACGCTACCCAGATTTGCGCCCAGCGGTAGTCTTAGCCCCGAACATTAGTGCAGAGTGGGTGCGGGGGGTGATCGCCGATCGCGTTCGCCCTGAGGTGCTGAATTCGGTTGAGTGGAGCCACGAGGACGCCCTAACTGCTATGCAGCGCGCCCGTGTAGGGATCCTTAAATCAGGTACCTGCAACCTTGAAGGAGCGATAGCAGGGTTGCCATTTGTCTGTGTCTACAGCGGCACAAAGCTGTCTAAGGTTATAATTTCCACATTTGTGGCGCTGAGCGAATACTCGCCAGTAAATATTATCAGGCCGCATACAGTTAAAGAGCTTATGCAGACAACACTCTCTCCAGATGATGTTGCTCGTGAAGTGGAACGTGTGCTGATTGAAGGAGACGCTCGTAACGCGATGCTAGAGGGGCTTGCGGCGGTTCGTCGGGCATTGTGTGATGCTCAAGAGGAGTGGCAGCCGGAGTGGCGTAATATCACCGTATCTGAGAGGGTGGCGCAGTGCGTTTTCAATCTTTTGCCGGCGCCAATCCTCGGTGGTAACCACCCATTAGAATTGAATTCGGAAGGTCGAGTGACGGTAGGGGAATCGGATGTATAGAAGAATTTTAACCTACTTGCGCCCTCACATGAGGAGCTTTTGGGCGGCCCTTGGGCTGATGGTTATCTTTGGTGCCTCAGACGGAGTGGTTCCATTTTTAGTCAAACACATTTTAGATGGAGTGTTTACCCGGCGTGACGAGGGTTTGCTAGTCCTGCTGCCGGTAATGCTGATCGGATTCGCTGTCATCCGCGCAGCAGCGGATTTTGGTCAACAGTTTATGATGGCAAAAGTCGGACATAAGGTAACAGAGGACATTCGCAACGATGTCAATCGACACGTACTTAGTTTGTCCCCGGATTTTTTTATTCGCACATCAACGGCGGAGGTCCTATCGCGAGTGACCTCGGATGTGTTGCTGGTTAGGACACTTCTTACAGACTCCTCGGCGTCAGTGATCCGCGATGCTATCCGTGTAGTCGTGCTGCTCGGATCGTGCATTTATTTGGATCCAACGTTGTCCTTAATCGCTTTTGTGTTCTTTCCGGTAGCTGGTTATCCGATCGCACTACTAGGCAAAAAGGTTCGCAAACTGAGTCGGCGAGGCCAGGAGGCGATCGGCCAGCTCTCGGCGCTGTTTCAGGAGAGCATGCAGGGCCACCGGGTAGTAAAGATCTTCTGCCGCGAGCAGTATGAGCAGGAGCGGTTTGAAAAGGGCAACCGCGACTTGACCAGGACCTTTATTAAATCTGAGCGGATCAAGGCGTTCGCTGGGCCGATAAATGAAGTGCTCGCTAGCTTGGCGATCTCTGGTGTTTTGCTTTACGGTGGATATACGGTTATTTCAGGGGCTCGAACTGCTGGTGGCTTTATGGCCTTCTTGGTCTCGGTTTTTTTGATGTATGAACCGTTTAAGAAGCTATCAAGAGTTAACGCAACTGTGCAGCAAGGCATGGCCGGGGCTCAGCGTATCTTTGAGATACTAGATACTCCGCCCACTATCTTGGACCCAGTCGATCCGCAGCCTTTGCCAGCTAGCAAAAACATCGAGCTGCGAAACGTCACCTTTGAATACCCGGCAGTTGCAGCCGGAGATAGCCCTACAGCAGCTCTGGTTAATGTTTCACTGACGATTCCGGAAGGCCAGACGGTTGCACTAGTTGGTTTTTCGGGCTCTGGAAAGAGCACTCTTGTTGATCTAGTTCCGCGATTTATCGACCCGACGCTGGGCTCAGTACTGTTAGGCGGAGTTGATCTTAGGTCGCTGGCGCTTACGGATTTACGTTCCGCAGTGGCGATGGTGGGACAGCATACTTTCCTTTTCAACGACACGGTTTTCCAAAATATAGCTTACGGAAATCCTCAGGCCTCGTCAGAGCAGGTGAGGCGAGCAGCTCAGGCAGCCTATGCTCTGGAATTTATAGAACGGTTACCCCAGGGGTTTGAAACGCAGGTAGGCGAAGGGGGCATGAGTCTCTCAGGAGGTGAGCGCCAGCGTTTGGCGATTGCTAGAGCGATCCTGAAAGATGCGCCTATTTTGATCCTTGATGAAGCTACTGCCTCCCTTGACACCCGGGCTGAACGTGAAGTGCAGCTGGCGATTGAGTCGCTGGTAAAAGGGCGTACCACACTTGTAATTGCACATAGGTTATCTACTATTCGTGAAGCAGACCGAATCGTTGTAATGAGTGGCGGTTCTGTAGTAGAGCAGGGGACGCACGACCAGCTAATCGCGAATGGAGGCGAGTACTCTCGACTGCATGCGATGCAGTATAGATAGCGTGAAGCAACTTTTTCGGCAGATCCCCGATTAATACGGTCGTTATGCCGACTATTTTGACTCTTACCACACTAACATTGACGTTAATTACCTTTTGTACCCTGATAGCTTCGAGCGCGGCTGCTCCAAGGGTAGTTCGGTCAAAAACTACGCAAAACCAGGTGGCACCAGCGCTAACTAGGCTGCGGGCACAACAACCGGTGGTCGTGCAGCAGGTGATGAAAGGAGGCGGTGAGGTGCGGCATGCAAATGTCGAGGTCTCTAATGTCGGTTCAGCCGTGGCCTCTGGTATTCAGGTCTACATAGAGCAGTCCGGGGGGGTGGCATACGTATTGCGAGGGCCGAGCAAGCTGCACCCGCGGGAGCGCGGCGTATATACCCTCAGGTCGAGAGTAATGGCAGGCCCAGGAAGCTGGCGAGTGGTAACCCGCTGCACTACTTGTCGGCGATAGACGGCGCGGGTGCTGCTGGGCTAACCTAGGGGCCTATGAACTTTAAATCCATAGTAGCATCTTTCAAGACCGTTATCGCCGGTACGCTGGCCGGTATCATTTTAGGTCTCTTGTCGCGTTTAATCCGCTGGACTTATATCTTTCCGGCAAACGGACAAAATACCTCGCAGAATGTCATTATTACCTTTTGGCACGGTCGTATCCTGATGATGCCTTGGTTGTACTGGAAACTCCGTGGTCGCCGAGCCAGACCGCCCTACATGTTAATCAGTCAGCATGGGGATGGAAGAATAATTGCGATAGCTACTCGAATCCTTGGAATTCATTCGGTAGCCGGCTCGTCAAGTCGTGGTGGCCTTAGGGCCCTACTTGAATTGATTCGAGTCGCTCGTACGGGAGCCGATCTGGGCTTTACGCCAGATGGGCCTAGGGGGCCGCAGTACGAAGCTAAAGAGGGGGTGGTGTTAGCTGCCGCTAAAACCGGGTGTCCGATAGTCCTTTGTGCCTATTCTACTAAAGACCGGTGGCAACTTAGGTCCTGGGATGGGATGATAGTGCCCAGGCCGTTCTCTCGTGGTGTGTGCATGGCGAGCGAGCCGATCTATGTTTCTGAAGGCGACGACTACGAGGTAGCGCGACTGAAGATACAGAGCGCTCTGACTGATATTACAAAGCGAGCAGATGATTACTGGTCTTCTACATAGGCTCTATGGAGTTTTAGCTACGGTGGCGATCCCACTGGTAGCGCTCGGACTGCTCTCATCTGCTCGGGGGCGCCGAAGGTTCTCTGAGAGATTCGGGGTGTGGAGCCACGTAGGGCCCGTATCCTGGTGGCTACACGGAGCCTCTGTTGGTGAGGTACAGGGGCTTGCTTCGTTAATTAAAGTGATTAAGACCGATGATTCAGCGGCCGAAATTTTACTTACTGCCACATCACCGACCGGACTTGAGCGTGGAGACCAGCTTGTCAATCACACTAGGCTGCTACCGATCGACGCTCCAGTAGCGGTCCGTAAGGCATTAGGAAATGTTCAAACTCAGCGCTTTGTAGTTAGTGAAACAGAGCTCTGGCCGACATTGCTCGCAGAGGTGCACCGTACCGGTATCCCAACACACATAGTCAACGGGCGAATCTCTGACTATACCTTACGTTGGTACCAACGTGGACGCGTTTTCTTTGCTCCGCTCTTGAGGGCTTGCACAAGTATCTCAGTGCCAGACCAACAACAGCGGGAACGATTTATCTCCCTCGGAGTGGAGGATTCCCGAGTGCATGTCACCGGTCACACTAAGTACGATTCCGCTCCGAGTCATGCTGCCCTTAGTTTCGGCCAGCCCGGTGCCGATACCGCTCGGGGCTCCTCCAGACGCCGATTCTTCCCAGACTCAAACGTGCAGACCCCTATTGTTGTGCTTGGGAGTTTGCGTGAAGGTGAGCAGCAGATTTGGTTCGGTGCATTGAAAAGGGCGTGGCAATCCGGTATGCAGCTGCGTGTAATCGTGGCACCGCGGCACGCCGAAAGGTTTGAGTTTTTTTGGGGTGAGATACAGCGACTCGGGCAAAGAGCCACCCGTTGGAGTGCGGGGGAGAAGGCGCTAGCGCGCGGACACGATCTTTTGCTGCTTGATACCATGGGTCTGCTAGAGGAGGCTTATGCTGTGAGCGACCTGGCATTTGTTGGGGCTACGCTGGTCGACATCGGTGGTCATAATCCCTTAGAGCCGGCGATGTACGGGGTTCCAGTTGTAGTTGGTCCATACACATCAGTCATTAATGAGCCTGTATCGCGGATGCGCGCTGAGGGTGGTATTATAGAAGTAAGGTCTGAGGTCGATGTATTCGATCTGCTTGGTCGTATAGCTTCTCGTGACTCTGGTCTTGATTCTGTGGGTAGGGCTGGCTACTCGGTCTATTCCCAATATCGTGGAGCTGCCGATAGGGTGCTTGCGGTAATTACCGAAAGCGAAGGGCGCCGCTAGCGCCAAAAAGAGTTAGGATATGCAGGTCGTATTACGAGCTTTAGCCAGTGTGTATCGGGGTGTCACGGACGTTAGGGGATGGTTGTATGACCGCCGCTTGCTTGCGGTTTATAGAAGCGCAGTCCCAGTGGTAAGTGTCGGTAACGTGACTGCCGGGGGCAACGGGAAGACCCCTTTGTGCCTCGCGCTGGCGGAAGAGATGCGTAGGCGGGGGTACTCTCCGGCGATCCTATCGCGCGGATACGGTGGAAGACATCGAGGACCTCATCGGGTCCAGTCGTCTGACTCAATCCATGAGGTAGGAGATGAAGCAGTACTGATGGCCCAGGCTGGATTTCCGGTTTTTGTTGCCCGCAAGCGCGTGGCTGGCATGCAGCTCATTGAGCAAGACCCGTCGATAAACTTGGTGATACTAGATGATGGGTTTCAACACAGAGCGTTAGCGAGGTCGCTTGATATTGTCTCGGTCTTTGTAGGTACTCAAGATATAGTAGATCGCTTTATCGAAGGACGTTTGCTGCCAGCAGGCATGTTTCGTGAGTCGCGCGATAGGGCTCTTCGTCGAGCGCAGATCATCGTTCTTTCCTATCGAACGGTTGAACAGGGGGCAAAATTGCGCGACATAGAACCACGGATAGCAGCCTTGCTGCCTCCATCAGCCGCCGTTTTTCGCTCGCACCTCGTACCGTCAGATGTTTTAACTCTTGATTCTCGACAAGTAGTGCAGCCGGGTAGGGTTTGTGCTATCGCAGCTATAGCCAACCCGGAGGCTTTTTTTAATTCACTTGAAAATATGGGTTTTATCCTCACTGAAAAGTTTTCTTTTCCTGACCACCATATATTTTCGAAGGCCGAATTGGAGCCGATCCTCGGAAAATACAGTGACCAAATATTTGTCTGTACGCTCAAGGATGCAGTTAAGTTACGTGGCCTGCCTCAGGAGATTAAGTCAAGATTTGCTGTCCTCTCAGTCACTGCTCAAATAGTACCAGCGGACGCATTTTTCGTTCAGGTCGAACGAGCTATTCAAGGCGGCCGGAGCGTTAATCCGATTCAAAAGGTTACCCGTATATGAACGACCGTAGCGCCGATGCCTCTTTGGAGGCTTTGAGACTACAGGCAGTAAATGCACCGGTGGAACCCGGGGTGTATCTGATGCGCGATGCCGCTCAAGTGGTAATCTACGTTGGAAAAGCCAAGAGTTTGAGAAATCGACTGAAGACCTATTTTACTGGAGGTGATGGTCGCTACCAGATTGAATTTCTGTTGCGCCGTGTAGTTGCGTTCGAGACGATCGTGACGCAATCTGAAGAGCAGGCGTTTCTGCTTGAGCGCGACCTGATTGGTAAATACAAGCCACGCTACAATATTCGATTAAAGGACGATAAAAGTTATCTCTCCATCCGGATCGATGAGAGAGCAGAATGGCCACGACTTGAGTTGGTAAGACGTACTGAAAACGATGGAGCCACATACTATGGCCCGTTTGCTTTTAGTGGTGAGTTAAGAAATCTACTTGAGGTCATCCGCAAGGTAATACCGCTGCGCACCTGCTCTGACTCGGTCCTCTACAACCGGCAACGTCCCTGCATGGAGTATCAGATAAAACGCTGCTGCGCTCCGTGCTGCTTGAGTGTCTCGCCCAGTGACTATCGAGACTTACTAAAGCAGGCGATCGGTATTATCGAGGGAAAAACAGGTGGAACAATTAAGCTGATGTCAGCCAAGATGGAGACGGCAGCCGATGCACTAAAATTTGAGGAGGCCGCTGCATGGCGCGATAGGATCGAGGTTCTTGAGGGTTTTCAGGCCGGACACTCCCTGATTACTTTCCGTGGTGAGAACCGAGATGTTTTTGGTCTTATAAGAGACTCTACAACTGCTGCGGTTTGTATCTTGCTGGTGAGAAACGGTCGGATCGCTGAGAGTAAGCCATTTATCTTTGACGACGTTCAGGTAGCTGACCAGGAGCTTATAGAAGGGGTCATTCAGCAATTTTACGAGGGCGGGCGCGAGATTCCCTGCGAGATAGTGGTTCCGATGGAGTTAGACAATGCGTCCCTTCTTGAGGCTGGACTGACCGTCCGGCGAGGGCGCAAAGTTTCACTGGTGCATGCGCAGCGAGGTTCTAAGGCGAGACTCTTGGATATGGCGCAGCTTAACGCGCGCCACGCATTTGTGGGCTCGCAAACCAAGGAGTCAGAGTGGGATATTGTCGCTGATGCTTTACGAGAGACGTTGGGTTTAAGACAGAGTCCTAGGCGCGTTGAGTGCGTTGATATATCTAACTTTCAGGGGTCTGATACTGTTGGGGCGATAGTAACTTTTTTTGACGGCGTTGCCGATAAGGCATCGTATAGACGCTATAACCTCTCACACTACCACTCTCCTAATGACTTTGCCTCAGTATACGATGTTGTCTTGCGCAGATTGAAGCGCGGCGCGGCTGAGAATTCGCTCCCCGATCTGCTGGTGATTGACGGAGGGGCAGGACAGTTGTCGATGGCACTTCAAGCTAGAGACGAGCTAGGCTTGGCAATTGAGGTGGTTGCGTTGGCTAAGATGCGCACAGAGAGTGAGGTGTTTGCTACGGATATCACTCGTAAACCTGAACGGCTATACATTCCTGGGCGAGCTGAGCCGCTCTTGCTTGATGAAGGTCGACCCCTCACTCGCTTCCTCAGTCGAATTCGTGATGAAGTGCACCGTTATGTTATCACCTTTCACCGAGATAAGAGGGCGAAGCGAGTTTTTAAAACCCGACTAGATGGTGTATCCGGGCTATCATCTGAGATGCGGTCTAGGCTGCTACGACGATTTAAGACCGTAGACGCCATAGGCGAAGCCGCAGCTGAGGATATAGCAGCTATAGGAAGAATGCCGCTGGCATTGGCGCGCAAGGTGTCACGAGCTCTAGGTGGTGGATGACGGCGTCTTCTTCTGTACCTCATTTACTCTATAAAAAGCTCTGTTAGTGGCAGGGTTGTAGTATTCAAAATCAAGCCTGACCGCTTCGGCATCCGCGGGGATTTTTTCGTAGCTGGTGATAAATAATTCGGGTGGATCTTCTATTTGACTTAGCATATCGATTCTAAATAGGCCATCTATGATGTCTGAGTACTTGCACAGAATAGGGCTATTTTTATTCAAAGAGCTGTAAATCTGTCCAACGCGAAAAAGTGAGTGAACTGATGTTCGGGGGGTCATTGCTTCATGCCTAAGTTTCTTAATCTCATCTTCGGATATTTCGTATCTGGATTCCAATTGACCTTTAAGATACAGACTAAGATGATTTAGCATAGCTGAGGGACGGCGGAGCGGACCTGTGAGTATCAATCTGTCATACAGCTTGACAACCTGCTTAAATAAGTTGGGGAAGGTATTGCCACCCGATGGTTCGGCATCTTTTTTACCTTTAAGGACAGCCCCCTGGATAAAGCGATTAGCGAGGAGATGTATATTGCTGCGCACTTGACGTCTATCTTTAGGCGAAAATTTTTCGAGGTCTTCACAGACTTCTTGATCCGCTAAGTTTTCCTTCATTTTTTTAGTCGCACGCTCGATAGCACGGCAAAGCATCATATAGTCGCACAGTTCGTTTTGATGGTTATTGCCATCTCGTTCAACATAATAGTCTTGAGTTATTTTCACCCGACTCCGTCGCAATGTGGTGCACGCCTTTTCGAATAGCTCTGGCAGATCTATTGTCTCGCCCCTGTTGAGTTCAGCTTCTGTGACAGTAAAAGAGATAGTAATCGCTGGTGTCACTTTACCAACTTTAAAGGCCAAGTCTTTGCTTCTTGGTAGCATATCAAGTGCTTGCGTCCGTTGGCCGGTAGTTAAACCTAGTGCAAGGTCGTATTGCTTTGTGCCGATCTCTATAGCGTGTAGGACAGCGAGACGGTTGTGCAGTAATAAATCCCTCACATCTAAAAAGTGAACATCAAAGGTGTATGTTCCATCATCGTTTGCTCTTATAGAAATCGCATCCTCGAGCAGCTTTGCTCCTTGAGGATCGACCGTAATAGCATCAATCACATCTTCGACTTGCGAGTTGCCGAACGGCTTCAGATTCTCAACGTCGTAGGTTTTGCGATAGTACCGCCCGAATTCGTGAATCCAACCGGGCTCCGAATTGGGATCTCCAGTGCTATCTCTAGCATCGAGAGTGCCTTTTTCAGACAACATGCTGAGTAGGTATCGATGAAATGATGATGATGAGGGCCCTGTTTTTTGAAAATATTCGATGGTTTCTTTTGGTAATTTTTGCAACTTCAGAACTGGGCGAGCCATGCCAGCACTATCGCAATACGACGATAGCTCATTAAAGACTTGTTGGAGCGCATCATCGCCAGACTGTTGGCTGCATCTCGCCTCAATCGTTACCACCGATGTTGAAGGTAATTGATCGTTATTTGGGAGTATCTGCGTCCACACAGAATTAGGTAATGCTAGTGAAAGCACACGTTCAAGCTGTTTGTTGGTGAGCCCCATGGCCTCTTGCTGCTCAATTCGCAGGGGAGCTGGTGTTGTCTTAACAAGAAGATCAGCTTGCTTGAGGATCGCTTTAACTATGTCCAACGAGAGCGGGCTGGAGACGACGATCATGTTTCCACGAACAGTGCATGTCGCTATCTTTAAGTCATGAGGTAAGTAACCATTTATATAATTCTCGATGCATGCACTTAAGTGATCGAGGGTGGTTTGTGATATGGATTCTAATTTTATGACATTTTGGTCTATGGTTTGAGGGTCAGTAATAAAATTAGCCTCTAACCCTGGATTAATTTTACTCAAGTTTTCAATTATTCCAATCAATCTAGTTTTATATTTTTCTCTGCCCCGCATACCAATCTTATCGCTCTTGCCATCACGCTGATTAAGGGGACCCATATAGATACACACCACCAACTTGTCTGTTAATTGTTGGCACTTCAGTTCCCATGGTACCCGAGTGCCGATCGTTTTTAGGAGGTCTTCGGTTGCGATCTCAAGTCTTTTTTGAGTGGAAAGTCCAGGCCTCTGTTTAGTCTCTGCCGCACTCAGCTCTGGGCGATTTTCAATTTTCGGTTCACCGTGTAGCGTCGTTATGAGTATCGGAGCAGGATACCCCCAGAGCAGTTCAATTTCACCAGCAATTCTCTTTTGAAGTTTAGAGATAGCTTTAGGGAGCCCTTTTTCCCATAGTTGATCTTGTGACGGAGAATCGATTGGCATGCAAGCAATTCGCACCTCAACGAAGTCGGAATGCTGGATAATTCTTAAGGGGTGATCCTTTAGCGGCGAATGATTGATAATTTGATTAACTTTAATAGAGGTGTTTTCCACCTGACTTCCTTGCTTAAAGAGCTTACTAGCGACCTGATCTACTATGATAGCAGCGAGGCATTTAGGTTCGATTGTTGATAGCTTGGCGCCAGCAAGGGCTTTATCAGTGCTCTGCTCTACATCAACCGATCCGCTAAAAACGCTGTTCCGGGACCTT
>JBKCMS010000151.1:0-3631 GCA_046300175.1 Pseudomonadota bacterium
ATAGTTGCTATGTAGCCTCATAGAGGAATCCCTCTCGACTCGAAAGTAATCGAAGTGATTGGAGTCAAACATTACTTTGAGAGGAGAGGGATAAGAAAACGACCAGTTACGAAGGTAAGCAGGTGTTCATTGGATTAGATGTCCACAGGGAATTTTTCGTTGCGAGTTGCACCTGTGAGGGGGTAGTTGTGAAGCGGTGCCGGATGCCTGGGACATCGGATGCTGTTATATCGCTGGTGTCCAAGGAGTTTAGAGGGGCAAGCGTTCGTGCGGCGTACGAGGCAGGGTATAGTGGGTTTTGGCTGTACCGAAACCTTTGGGCTGCAGGGATGGACTGCCTAGTAGTTCACGCTGCGTCGATAGAGGTATCATCGCGTGACACCGTTAAGACGGATAAGCGGGATTCGTTGAAGATAGCTCAGCAGCTTTCGGCTGGCCGGCTGCGCGGGGTAAGGGTGCCGACAGAAGAACAGGAGCAACAACGACTACTGACCCGAACTCGTGAGCAGCTGATGAAAAAGAAGCGCCGAGTGATGGTTCAGATTTGGGATGCGGTTACATTATTTCGGGCGGTTCCCTGAGAGTATTCAGCGACGAATAAAGCTTCAAGATATTGAAGATATTTTAGTCGTGCTTGAGGGAGAGCTGCAGCGCACGATTGGGATGATGCGTGACGAGTGGGTTGAGCTTGCAAAGAGAATTAAAGATTTAAAAGGTCTACAAGAGTTTTCCCCTGCTCGCGTAGTTGATCGAGAATAAGAGTTGCAAGGCGGTAGCCCTGCTCAATCAAGAACGAAGCACCGTTCCAATCGGATAACTCATTGGCAGCACAGATTCTAATAAATTCTGATCTACGGTCTTTTTGAATTCGCTTTTCGCTACATCACCTTGATAGTTTACCCCACTTGAAAGCCTACTCATAGGTGCACCATAAAACTAAAATGTATATAGCATTTTCCAAAAGTCCTGAGCGATTGACGGCATACGCCTTGGCTCTAAGCGACGGCGGAATATAATCTTTTCAGAAAGTTTGTAGCGAAATATCACTCCGAACTTTTAAAAAGTACCATAGGAATCTCACTTCTGCGTAATTGCTAAGCAAAAAATACTTACTCGGCTGATAGGGCTCGATTCAACCCTTAAGATTCCTCATCATTTTTGACCTAGTGGTGGCACGTCTATCCGTTCCGTGGCCGCTCTACTGTTTCACAAAATGTGCTGCCTCAGCGAGCAGCGCGCCGACAGGGTGCGCTTTATAGGGTTCCTCAAAGAGTTAAAGAGATAGGCACGGGTAGTGCGTGACAGATGGCGCCATGGCGACTTTTCGTTGCCCTATCAGCTTGAGCTTTATCCGCCCTCTTACCAAAAGCTTGCTGAACCTATCACCGTCTGGTGAGGGTAGCTCCCAGCGTGATAACGGCTCCTGTAGTCGTGGCGCACTCGTGTATCTGTTTTCTGCTTTTCAACGACGATCAACGTAATCTTTACGATAACATCAGTCCCACTTGATATTCTCCGTTCTTGAATTGATAGCTCACGATGAGACGGTAGACCGGCTACAGCGCGAGTACGCCTCAGTTGAGTTGCGCGTTGAGTCTTCTGCGACGCAACTTGGATGTTCCCTTGATCTTCATGCGCCAAGATTGCGCTCGCCCTGCTATTGCGAGTGATTTTTTTCAAAAAACTCTCGCTCAGGGTTTATTTTGTTCCCCTTCCTGAGGCGGTGTAGCCCGTGTCAATTAATCCCATAATCTTCTGAATATCGCGGCTCTCGACGTAGAGGAGCTGCTCACCGACGCAGGTAACGGTCTCTACCACGAGGATATCGTGCTGCGCGAGCGCTCCAAGAAGTCGAGCGAGCACGCCCGGCGTCTTCGCCACCTCGGATGAATGCCTCAGGGAAACCTGCGCGAGACCGGGTACTGAGCCCCATCCGGATCGTATACTCGCCGGAAGCTCGTGTACCGAATCACCTCCACAGACAACGATCGACCGGGTCTCGCACTCAAAGACGTGAAGGAAACGTTTCTTTCGATATTCCAAAAGCTTCTGTCGTTCAGTCTCAGTCAGCACCCGCGCGAGCTGGTAGAGAGTTACGTTCGTGCGGATAACGACCTCCACTTTCTGTAGCACGCGGGCGAGCCTATCCTCGGTACTGCGCTCCCGCTTCAAGCGACTCTTATACCTGCGCAGAGCCTGCACAAGGGCGTCACGAGCAGATGGCGGACCGATCTCACGGGCAAGCGCCGAATAGTTGACGATTCCTAGGCGCAAGCACTCAACGATCGCCGGTCGAGCGGCGAGATAATCACGAATCTTATTCGGGGCTGAAAACATGTCCTAAATATGACAGACGTGTCCCAAATGTCAATCAGCAAACACGGTGCTTCCTCTGTGGGGATGACCACGCCTCGTGGGTATGACAATATCCTCAGGTCTTAACCAGGAGGAATGAGTATGCAGAGAATCGTAGAACCAGAGATCATGGACGACCTTGAACAGGCTGTGGCGTATGACGCCGCCAATTTTGGCGAATCGCATAACCGCCTCGTTAATGTATTCCGCGAGCTCGCTCCACCGGAAACGCTCAAAGGGCTCGTGCTTGATCTGGGATGCGGATCCGGCGACCTCGACTTTCGACTACTCCATGCCCTTCCGGAGTGCTCGGTCATCGGAATTGATGGATCCGCGGCGATGATCGAACTTGCCAGGGAGGCCGCTACTCGACACCCCAGCTGTGAGGGACGGGTCTCGTTCGTCGAGGCGCTCATTCCGAGCGATGGGATTCCGGATGCTCCCTACTCAACACTTATGAGCAACGGCTTCCTCCACCATCTCCACAACCCACAGGTTTTATGGGAGCTGATCAAGCAGCGGGCAAACCTCGATACCTTCATATTCGTTTCAGATCTGCGCAGGCCTTCCAGCATGGACGATGCGCAGCGAATCGTAGAGGAGCTCGCGAGCGACGAAGCGGAGATCCTGAAGCGAGATTTCTTCAATTCGCTATGTGCCGCCTTTCGGGTAAATGAGGTAGAGGAACAACTCGCCAAAGCAAAGATCACGGGCCTTACGGTGCGCCCACTCCACAATAATCACCTCGTCGTGCATGGTGTTGTCCAAGCAATTACCTAAAGCAGGAATTCCATCAGGCGTGAAGAGCGGCCTTAACCCGCATATTTCATGAAGCCTGCTACTGCGAGCGACGATAACGGCGCTTTTTCGGCTCAAAAATCAATTTTCGGACCGGAATGTATCGCGAGACGATTTAAGCCCCGAAAATCGATTTTTGAATTCGCCCTTCTGGCCTGAAAAATCACCATTCTCGGCGCTCTCGCGACGCAGTTTCATGAAATATGCGGGCTAAGTTCACGATGAATTTTTTGAGGAATATGTTTTAGGTATGAAGTGGCTGTGAATGAGGTCTTAGAGAGGACTGGGGGCTCTACGACATCTCTGCCGATACCCCTTGAAACTATCGCGTCTACAGAAAGCGGGGCGACGGGCGCAACTTGGCAACCCACCAAGATTGCGCTCGTATGGCCAGTCTAATACCAATTTTTAGGAAATGATTAGAACGAGTAAAGAAATGAACCCCGCAGCAAGGCTACTATATAGCGCTGCCGATTAG
>JBKCMS010000152.1:0-11941 GCA_046300175.1 Pseudomonadota bacterium
ATAATCTTAATATTATGGCTATCTTGAGCGAGAGCGAGAGCGCTCCATAGGATCATTTCCATAAGCGGTGTATGCACAAACGGTAAGCCTTGTTGAACCCGGGTGGTCAACAGGGTGACGGTATGTGGAAATAAGAGACGCGGCGGGCGCGGCATATAAGATGCTCCTCTGAATAGCTCATCTTATGTATCGAAAATCAGCCGCGGAAAGTTGCTTGAAAAGTAGCCCCGTACTACACCAAGTACTCTTGAAAAGTAGCCCCGTACTACACCAAGTACTCGCTCCCCTTCGTTCTCGCTAATTTCCGGCAAAACATCAATCTTGTGTTCACTTCTAATGTTCGCGAGCTCAACGTGGGCTCCCTGGCATTTAAAGCCGCAGAGAAGATAAAAAGCATTTCGAGTAAATACTTCCTTCGATTAATATTCAGAAAGGATTTGCCAATCGACGGCGTCAATTGACCGCCACACACCGAAATAGTACCGTCTAGCCATTGGCCCCACTAGTTCATGCCATGGTGAGGCACATTAGGATCTCGCGAACGTGCCTTTCGAGGGGTAGGGATGATGAAACAGCTCTTTATTTTTCTCTGTTTTATTTTTGTGGGTTGCTTTGCTCCGCTTCAGCCGGGCGATGCCTTTAAGCCAAGCGACATTTATCCTATATCCCAGGCCAGCTTTCCGTTATCACACTCAACTAGGTTCCATTTTAGAGGAGACTGGTGGGAGTGTTTTCAGTTTAATGAGGAGAGACTTTGTATGACATTAGACAGTGCATGGACAGTCGGTGGGGCGGGCAGTACCTATATCCTTGTAAAAGACGACCGGGTAGTAGACACCCTGACCATGGCGGAAGCGAACGAATACGCTAGTCAAAAGATGCCCGAAATAGAGGAGGAGAAAAAGCGTATTAAGGCCGAGAAAGAGCGTATCGAAAAGGAGGCGACAGCCAAGAAGAATGAGGAACTCGCGGCGATAGTAGCTCGAGACGTAACTTACGTAGAAACTCAGCAACTAAAGAAGGAGGTTGATGCTTGCGTTCAGGGAATGCTCTCTGAGGACCCAGGCGTATCTGAGATTGGAGCGTCCCTTTTTTGTTACTGTATGGCTTATGAAATATCCTCTGCTCACAACATCCCGCAGAGAGTCAAAGATGAATATTTCTCATCGTTAAGGGAGGGGCGACGAGTGCGGGGAACAATCGCATCAGCTATGCTTACCAGGGCTATAGTAACATGTCTTGATCCTGGTGATAGGCGGAAGTGACCGTATTCGATTGATACATATAAACTAGGTCCGTAGAAGATATCAGCCAGGAAGATTGGATATTGCACATAAATTAGCCAAACCTATAAATGAGACAACGCGGTACGATGGCTTTGGGATATGGGTTGTTGCGACACTAGCAGACAGTATCATCATGCTTATCTCAGCTTCTCTTCTCTAGTTTTTAATTCGCGCGGAGTTCAACAGCTCAAATGCAAATAAGCAACAAACCCTAGCTCTATTAGATGTCCTTCTGACAGTGATGCTCTGGTGGGTGTATGATGCGGCTCTGCACTGTTCCGAATGGCAGGTGACTGTGGGGAAAAAGACGCTCGACCTAAAGGTAGTCGATGGAGATGAGCCCGCATCACATTTGGCGGAGCTAGTGGGTAACCGTCCACCCAGCACCGCTCAAACCGCGCTGCAAAATTATCGATAGAGTTAATTATCCTAAATATTTCGAGGGTAGTCGATAAAAAAGCTAAAACACACACCGCAGCAAAGAGCAGAGATGCTCAAGCGACAAGGATTCGCGGCTGATGCTATTCGGGCGTCATACGCAATTGAGAGAAAGGTGTCGCTACTTCTGCGCTCTCTGCTCCAGCGGGAGGTGCACACCGAGCTGTAGCGGATTTGCAGCATGCCGTCAGGGCGGTAAAGTGCATCCCGAAAACTAAAGAGAATAGGCCAGCGTTTTAGCTTTTCACTTGCTTGTGGAAAGAGTAGGGAGCTCATAGCGCGCGGCAGGCCCGTTGCAATGTTTCATTACCCGGGCTCAATAACCCATGGAGAGAAAGGGTCAGTAAGGGTTCTCCACGTTGACTCTCCGCCGGATAGCTCATCATCGGTTAAAAGGCAGCTATCGAGCATCTCAGTTAGCAGCTCTTGGTTCATTCCGATACCTATAAGAACGATCTCCTGTTTGCCATTTATTGCTGTCGCTTGTGAGGTTACGAGCGTTCCATCGTCTGAGGCACCTACCCAGAAACCCGCTGGCTCAGTTCGGCATGAGCCACCTGCCTGTGACCAAGATCCAGCGATGCGCGGTCGTGATGCTAACCAGAAGAATCCTTTAGAGCGCACAACGCCTGGCCATTCACCCTTGATACACTCAGAAAATCGCTCGGGGTGAAAGGGGCGATCTCGGCGGTACACAAAGCTTGAGATCCCGTATTCCTCGGTCTCTGGAGAGTGTTCTCCTGAAAGCTCCTTGATCCAGCCGGCGCTTTGCGAGGCCTTTTCAAAATCAAACAGCCTAGTGTTGAGGATCTCTTTCGCTGGTGCGCTTGAGAATTGAGTATGGAGGAGTCTCGCGCCGGGATTGAGCCGTTTAATGATCGCCTCTACCAGTCTTAGCTGCTCAGGCTTCACTAGATCTGTCTTATTGAGCAGGATGACATTTGCGAACTCAACTTGGTCCACTAGCAGGTCGACGAGAGTGCGATCGTCTCCTTCGGCAGCACCGAGCCCAAGACCTGCAAGGTCGTCTTGTGATTCCATATGCGCCAGAAAGTTAGCAGCATCAACCACCGTGACCATCGTGTCGAGACGAGCTACCGCCGAGAGTGTGTCACCTTTTTCATCGGTGTATGCGAACGTTGCGGCGACTGGCATAGGCTCTCCGATGCCGGTAGATTCAATCAGAAGGTAGTCGTATTTACCCTCCGCAGCCAACTCAGAGACCTGTTCCATCAGGTCCTCGCGCAGAGTACAGCAGATACATCCGTTCGATAATTCGACAAGCTTCTCCTGCCCACGATCAAGACGCGCATCCCCACGCTCAACGAGCTGCGCATCGATATTGACCTCGCTCATGTCGTTTACTATTACGGCAACCTTTAGACCCTCACGATTCCTGAGTACGTGATTGAGTAGTGTAGTTTTTCCTGAGCCTAAAAAGCCTGAAAGAACGGTGACGGGTAAGCGACGACGCCGAGATTTAGGGTTAGAATCAGCACTGGCCATCGCACTCTCCTATATTCGCAACTAAGTTGCGTTAAGGTACTCAAGTCCTTGATGATAGTCAAGGAATGGCGATTCGAATTGCATATCGTGTTGAAAACGCGTTACAATTAGAGCGGCTTCGACCTGTCTAGAGCTAGGTAAAGCTGCTGCACAATTTAGGCACTCTCGGTTTAGGATCTCAAGGCAGAGGCATTCAATATGAGGAACACTCAAGCGCGTAACCTGATCGTTGAGTTTCTAAGGGCGCGCACTAAGCCTACCACGGCCAAAGAGATAGTAGAGCATGTTGCAGAAACACGGCCGGATATAAATAAATCAACCGTCTACCGCTTTATTAAAGCTCTGACAGAGGATGGTCAGCTGGCCACAATTCAAGTCCCTGGCAAAAGTGCCGTGTATGAGATGCGCTCTGATGTGCCGCACTACCACTTTACCTGTGAGGAGTGCGAGGAGGTGGTGTGTATGGGTCGCGAGAGCTCTCAGGTAAAGAAGCTAGTGCCGCGCGGGTATACGGTATCCCAGGAGCATCTTGTTCTATCCGGCGTTTGTCCGGCGTGTAAGCGATGAATTGAAATTACTGCAACCTAGGTGCAATAAGCCTTGCGCTCCCCTCAGAGAGTCAGTATATAGTCTTTCTGCAACCGAGTTGCGCAAAGCGACAGCGGCTTTAGCTGACAGCAAGATTTATGTTGTCCCTGGCTCCATTAAGGGTTGGCTTTGCCGGGAGTTTTGGAGGAGTAATTGTGATTAAGCAAGCAGAATCTAAGGTCGAGGGTGTTTTGCCCGAAGGATGTCATAAAACGATAGGCGATTCGTCGACGGCGCGTGCTTCGATAATAGTACAAAAGGGAAAGCTAGTTTTTCCGAAACAAGACGCAGAGTCGCCGCTTCATTTAATGGGCCACCAAAATGGAGCTGGTGTAATTGAAGCCACAGCAGAGCAGCTCAAAGCCCTGTTAGATGGCAGTGCCAAGGAGGCTGGCCAGTTGAGGATCAAGCCTTCGACTTTTGCAGGGGCGATTCTTGCTGGAGGTAAGGTTATGGGAGAGAACTTTGAAGACAGCGACTATAGGAACATTCTCGATCAGTTTTTAGATGGTGGAGACTTTAAAGGTACTGAAGGCGCCCCTGCCATCGGTGTCACGCTTAGTTTGGTTGAAGGGCAGGAGCTGATCGCACTGGTAGGTCAGGTCTTGATTAATTATAAAGAAGATCTGGGTAAGGTAGATTCAGAGTTGCGGCTGTGGATTCTCTGCGCCTGCCCTTATCTAGCTAAACTGCATACCGTCTATTATGACGCACTACAGCATAAAAAGCCTGATGAGGTAGCCTGGACAGTAGGACGGCTGTCAGCTTTGCCTGATCGAGTCTCACAAAGCCAAGAGACGGAAAAAAATAACTTAAAAGTCTGGGCGGGGATCTTTGCAAGCGAACTAGAGATAATATCGCAGGTGAATCCAGTCATAGTTGACCCTGTGAAAGGGGTGCAGGTTCAACTTTCCGAATTAGCAGAAAAACTTCGAAGGTCTAATTAAATTTCGGCGGACCGTATTTTATGCCAGGGCCCAAAGAAAAGACCGTAGCGCTGGCTACCAAAGTGAGCGTGGATGGCCAGGTCCAACAGAAAGAGGCCAAAACTAATCAGGCCGGCCAGCCGCAACACATCTTCTGTGGTGGCTGTCCAACATGCAAGCCTACTGACCTCTCGAGGGATAACAGTGCTCAGAAACTGGCAGATGACATCCCACCTCCTCCGCCGATCGGCATCGGTCCAAGGGGGCCTTCGATATCTGCCGATAGCTCCCCTGGCTCCGGGGATATAGCCGCAAAAGCTTCTAGCCTTGGAGATAAATCCAACTTCAACGCTCAGCCAGAGGCAAAAACTTTAGAAGGTGCAGGAAATCCTGGGGCCCAAGCGTACACACACAGAAGCGTAGTAACTGCCTCTATCCCAGCTCCCGTTGTTAGAGCTGATTTAGGTTCCTCACAGGGGCTGTCAGCCGCCACCTTAGCCGGAGAGAGGACCGTCAAGATAGATACGGTGGCTGCGTCCGTTAATACCACCGCTAGCCTCACAGCAGCGCCATCCCAACCTCTGTCTAGAGCTACGTCCCCAAGCTTCACCACGAACCAGCCGGCTCAGAGTTTTTCTGCCAGTGGAGCAATAGCGCCCACAGGTGCGCAAACATCGACCACTAACTTACGCACAGAGATAAACACCGAAGCTCGCCCGGCGTCACTCCGCTCACCTACGCGTGATGAGCCTCAGCAGACCCCTGTCACCCATCGCAGTGAACCTGGCCCAGCAGCCGTGAAGAGCGCTACGGGAGAGGCGAGTATCTCGCTGCGACACGTGCCTGAGGGCGGTAGCAGGGGGGTGGTTAATACGCGCGCAGCTGTCGATGAGCCGAGGGCGGCTCCCAACCGGAATGAGAATCCTTCGGCCGAGAGGGTAGTCCAGAGCAGAGTAACTAAGCAGGGATCTATGAAAGTTGAGCAGAGAGGTGAGCTTGTTGGGCACTCCGATACGCCAACAAGGGCGATCTCCTCGACGATGCGGGTGGGCTCACGGGTAGACGCAATACGAAGAGATACGGCGCGAGGAGATGTGCCACCCAGAGATGACCCAAAGCTAGGAGTGATAAACGGGGATGTGTCGCGGGGCTCTAGGCTACCGAGTGAGCCGAAGATGCGAGTTGCCACACGCTATCAGACAACTAGTGGTGAGGTCGGTCGCGGCAACAACGTGAGAAGTGAGAAAGTGCTAGGTGATACCGTGATGAGCGCCACCATGCGCGCCAATCCCGTACGAAGCGATACCGCGCGAGGCGAGAGGTATATGGGCTGGGCAGCGGATCGAAACAGCAGCTCTCAGACCCATCAGGTGCGACCTAGCTCGGGAGGTATTGCGGGGCGGGAGCCGCGGAGTGAGTCGGCGCTGCACCCGCGCCATGAGGCTCGTCCTTCTCAGGTAATACGCGACATTAGTCCAACTACCGGGCCGACATCTGGACGTAGCGACAAAAGACCTACCACGATCGCTGAGCAGGGAGCGCTTAGCCGACGCAGTTCTAAACCGGTAGATCCCGCCACACAAAGAGTTGCTCGTAGCTTTGCGGAGTCGCCGCTAGCACCGACTCAAAGGCAGGTTCAAATGAGTGCTAACTCTCGGCGCCAAGTCACCGATACTGTCCGGCGCGAGACAAGCGTTGCTACTGGGCAGGACCGAGTGGTGCGCAGGGAATCTGTTAGTCAGGAGCGAATGACACGCCGGCAAGAGACGAGTGTGACTCGGAAAGACCCGAGTGATTCACGTCTGCAACGTAGGGTCGAGCGCAGTAGTGATCGTGGCAGTGAGCGTTTAACTAATGCTATGCGAAGTGAAAAAACCACTAGCAGGCGGGGTGAAACTGCTACCCGCAATACAGAGGGCCGCAGTGGAAATGATCGCGCTGCAGCTCTTCAGCGGAGCAATTTAAAAAGCAAAGAGTTGTCGCCGTCGCGAGCGGCAGCACTCCGCCAGGCGATCTTTGATCGAATAAATCGTATTGTTGCATCTGCTGAGCGAGTTCGTCGCTCTGGTCGGGTATCACTAGGATCGATTCAGCAACTTGAACTAGCGACTAGAATTATAGAGGTGCTAGGAGAGGAGGAGGAGTACGCTGGTATATCAGAGTTGCGCTCCCGAGAGCTGACTCCTCAAACTGGATCGCGAGCTGGCAGACGTCGAAAGATAATTAAAGGTCAGGATCGTGAGCAACAAAGAGCACGAATAAAAAGCCTTAGGGAGTTAAAAAAGCAGAGAGCGGCCCGTAAATCAGCAGGTGCAGGTGGTGTAGCCACTCAAGGTGCCCCGCAAGGGGGTGGTGGCATAACAGCGGGGGCGGGTGCGGCTCCGAGCGCATCAATCGGTAAGATAGTGAGCGCATCCAGAGGGGGACCAAGTAAAAGTCTAGATATCTTTCAGGCAAAGAGCGACGACGAAACCGATAGTGACGATTTAGTAACTTAACGTTGACGTTAATTAGGACCAACGCAAAAATTTAGAATTAAGTAAGTCACCGGCGGATTTTCGCGAAGACTCCTTGATTTACATCAATCAACCTTTGCCTACACAGCACCGGCCTCGTGCTCGGCATGTTGTTCTAGAACCCCGCGCATACCGTGTGAAACGATCATGTGGGGTAGGGTAAGTCCAGCGATTAGCGATAGCGATGCAGCGAAAAGCTGGTTGATATTAGAGAAATCAAAGAGCATAGCAAATGGCGATAGCCCAAGTATTGCTAAGAGCGAGATCGCCGCAAAATCAAAAGGGATGCGCAGTCCAGTGGAGTTGAACATGCTACTACAAAGTTCAAGGTGCAGCCGCGAATGTCGCCCGATAAACCACACGGCAAAACCTGAAAGTGGAGGCAGTATCACCCACGCCGCAAGAGCTACTAGCCGCTCAATAGTGGTGAGCCTGCCGGCGGCCCTACCACCAATAAGGTCACGGGTGAGCAGTAAAACGGCCAGCGCTGTAAAGAAATAGGCGCCTGTTACTAGTACTGGCTTGCATGATTCAAAGATCGCGGCGGGCACAAAGTAACTGGTGTAGAGCTGGGCTAAATCGGAGTGTAGTCCGATCGGTATAAGGATCGAGCAAGTGCCGAAAAGGGCGCCACGGATCCAATCGGGCGAATCGGCCGAAAGAGCTTCACCCTCGGCGAAATGAGCTACAGAGATTGCAAGGAATAGAATCAGGCCAAACAGAGGTAGGAAAACGCACAGGGCAGTCATTAGGACCGCACACATCAGATAACCTATAATGATCACCGCTTTTGAAACTTGGGAGGCTTGCCACTTAGACCGAGCAACCCGTAGATCGAAAGAGCCATGTGGTATCCCGGCGCAAATCATCAGTATTAGCGCTAGCCATTCGGCATACGTAGGGGCGATTATCCACGCACTGGCAAGGACCAAAAAAAGAGATGAGATGAGTAGTGTTCCGAAATTCATTCACGATTCTCCCGACCGAGGATCACTGCACGGAGCATCGAAATTTTAGGCGCGGACATCCAGACCGAAAAAGCCTCCGAAAGGCTTGCCTTTCCCGCCAGGAAATTAATAAGTGCGCCTGCTGGGGCGCCGGCCAATAAACCTCCCAGTAAATCTGCCCCAGAGCTCGGAGAGCGAGCTAGCGCCCGCAGAAAGAGTCGGTCTCCGGCCTCAAGCCACAAAGGGTAATTACGCTTGATTGAGCCCTCGCCGCAGAGTAGGCGCCGCGCCAGCTTACGTGCTTGCCTCTGAGTGGCTAGAAATGCGTATCCGGTGGCTGGACGGACTGTTCCTGAGTTGCTACCGATCACAGTGTGAGCGGGTCTTTTATTAATCTTTAAGCCCATCGGAATCAAACCACGCTCGGTATCCAGTATTTGATAGTCACCCGAGACATTCCTATCTAACCATTCAAAGCAGCGTTTAACGTGATAATCATCCCCGGATGGTATTTGACTAAAGGTCGTGTGCTCAACGAGAGCGTTGGTTGAAGATATGGGCAGAATATACATAAAGGCAACGGGATTAATGCCGTTACTCTCCTCAAGGTCCATCAGTGTTGCAGCGTGAGGGTCAAATGTTGGGTTCTTCGTTGATACCCAAACACCACCAAAAGATTGCCAAAGTCGCGAGCTCTCTGTGGTTGGATTAAATGCAGCATCGATCACTGCGTCGAATGGTATGAGCTCGTCATCGACCCGCATAGCATTCGTCTCTAAGGAGACATGATGACAATCCCAACGAAACGAAGCTTTGTGGCTCTCTAGAGCTTGAATTGTGCCATTAAAAAAAACATCCCCGTGAAGCATCGTATAGGGATTGGCTGATACGTCGATACGACGCTCAAATCGTTTGCCCCGGAAAATTACCGTATGCCAGGAATGAACCGGCAGATCGAGTCGTTCCTGAGGGCATGGCCGAAAGTAGCAGAATGTGCGCTGTGGATGGGGAGTTCGAGGACGGGTGTCAAAGAAAGAAATAGAGAGATTAGGATCGAGAGCTAATAACTCTCGAGCAAGGCTTAGTCCTGCTACTCCAGCACCTCTTATTCCCACAGTCGCTAGTCGTCTCTTCATAATCGGCTAGTCGGTACAGGGCTTGGCGACCGTGCCTTGAGAGCCGTTTGGACAGCTGGCGCTACTATACCACTGGTGCATGCGATGATTATCTTACGAGACAGCGGCACAACGGCACGATCTCGTGATAGCACTCCATCTCGAATAACTCGCTCTCCAATCTCGGCATAGCAACGTGCTGCTACGGTGATGGCGAAGCGGTTCTCTCTGGCAAGAAAGCCCAAGCCAGACAAGCCCCGCTCGTAGCGCTCTTTGGCGGCGATAAGTAGATTACTCACCGCATTCACAACGATTTTTTCATCTTTAGTGTTTGGATTAATGATCGATTGCGGGTTGCATCCTGCGAGCCAAGACGTAGGTAGATAAACCCGGCCACGCCTAAGATCTTCAAGCACATCGCGAGCAATATTAGTGTATTGCATGGCGATTCCCAGATCCGCGGCATGACTGAGCCCCAGTGGCGAAGTACCTCCTAGAATCGGATACATAATTAGTCCTACATTGCCTGCGACTCCATGTGCATAGCGCTCAAGGTCATGCTCGTCTCTTATGGCCAATGAGGCCGTGTCCTCTTTGCAAGCGGAGACCAGTAGGGCCAGCGGCTCACGAATCTCCGGATAACGTTCGACCAAAGGCAAGATTGGTAGGGCGATTTGGTTGCTGTAATTGTTAGTGCGAATCGCTGTCTCTATCTCAGTTAGCTGCGTATCACGGTCTGGGTGTTGAGGACTATCGTCTGCAAGATCGTCAACGGTGCGGCAGAAGTTGTAGGCTAGTGCTGTAGATTGCCGTACCTGACGGGAAAGCCAAAGAGTAGCGAAGTAGAATGTTTTTCCTGCCCTCGAGATTAGTTGCATCTCCTGTTTCATGCGGCTGCCTCTGTTTTTGAAGGATTGAGTGCCTTGCTATTATCGCGACCACCTATAGAGAGGGCATTTTGAACCAGTCTCTCGACGACCTTAGCTGAAGTAACAACCCCAGGAAGTCCCCCTCCTGGGTGGACTCCAGCTCCGCACAGATACAGATTGGTAATCTTATCCATGCGATTATGAAAACGCCCCCATGCTGATTGGCTGAGAGTTGGAGCGATAGAAAAACCGGCTCCGAGAGGGCTCATCAAGGTGTCACGAAAGTAGCGTGGATCCACAGACTCAGCAAAGACGAGGTTCTCAAGCAGTCCTGGTAGGGCACGATTAGCTAGTATCTCAAGTACGGTCTGCCTAAAACGGGGCTCGTCACGTTCCCACGATTGATAGTTTCCCAGGTGTGGCACAGGGGCTAGAACGTAGAATAGATCTGATTCACTCTGGCTCAGGGTGGTGTCTGTAGCTGCCGGCCTGTGAAGGTACAAACTCGGATCGCTAGGCAGACCTGTACCGCTGAAGATATCTTTCAGTAGGCCCTCCCAACGAGGCGATAGGACTATCGTGTGGTGAGCGACGCTTGGATAATTTCTCTTTGTTTTAAAATACAGCACATAGAGCCCCATGCTAGATGTGACAGTACGTTCTCGTAATCTCTCAATAAGAGATAACCGTTGGGGCCCGAGAGTATTGTAGAGCGTGCGCGGATCGCCACCCCAAACAGCTAGGTCGCAAGGTATTCTAATAGATTCGCCCTGGTGGCTAGCTTCAATAGCAGTTACCTGCCCTGATGCGTTGGTGACGATTGAGTGTATAGGGTGATTGTAATGAAATCTAACTCCGTGTCGTGTCGCCAAGGCTATTAGCTGAGAGATTAGTTGGGAAGTTCCGCCTTTAGCGAACCAGATCCCACCCTTGCGTTCCATGGCATGAATGAGACCATAAATTGCAGTGGTGGTGAGCGGATTACCCCCGACTAGGAGTGGTGGAAGCGAGAAAGCTTGTCGTACACGGCGGTCGGTGAAGTACGAAGCGGTGTATCTCCATAGGGTAGTCATTCCCCGCAGCTGCATAAGCTGCGGGATCATTTTGAGCATCGAAGATAGCGAGGAGAAATCTGCGGTGCCCAGCTGCTCATAACCAACCGAGTAAAGGCGCTGGCAGTGTTGCAGGTAGGCGCGATAGTTTAGAGCATCGCTAGGTGATATGCGAGCGATCTCTGCCTCCTGTCGTTCGATCGATGGCACGAGGTCTAACTGTTCGCCGTCAGCAAACAACAATCGGTACCACGGATCGCATGGCAGGAATTCTATAGCTGCACGGCGGTCTTCGCCAAAGAGCTCGAATAGCTCGTCGAATAACCAGGGCGCAGTGATCACTGTAGGCCCGGCATCAAAAGAGTGTCCGTGGAAAGTGAGTGTTCGGGCTCTACCTCCGGCATCTGGACAGGCCTCGAAGACATCCACGGCTAAGCCTAATGCTCTTAGCCTAAGCGCACTAGCGATGCTACCTGCGCCTGTTCCGATAATGACAGCCTTCATGAGCAGAGCTTAGCAAGAAGGCTGGTTAGGGGGAATTGCAAATGTTTAAAGCTCGTTACTATAGTGACGTGCAAAAGTCCGTGCCAGTAAAACTGGCAAGGCTTTTGCTGGACATCACTATAGGTTGTTGTTTTGATTCGCATCCGCGAATCGATAGCGTTCTCCAAAACTCGGGATTTCGCTACGGACTTTTG
>JBKCMS010000153.1:0-22958 GCA_046300175.1 Pseudomonadota bacterium
CGACGTGATTACAGCCTACGAGGACGCGGCCCGCACACACACATATTCCTCTCCTGGCACTTACACTATAACGATCTACGGACAACTATATGGTTGGCGCTTTGATAACAACGGCGACCGACTAAAGCTTGGTGATATAAGTCAGTGGGGTAATAAGTTTAGGTTTGTTTCGTCCGGTGGTGCGGCGCCGAGTAGTTATGCGCTAGCCAGTAGTGAGGGTGAGATCGAAGCACTCACCGTAGCTGGTGGTTACGTCTGGGCTGGAACAAATACGGCACCTGGTAAGTTAATCCGTTACAATCCAACTGCTGGTACGCATGAAACAACGAGCCTTCAGGCTGGCGAGGATTATATATACGGCATGACCAGTGACGGCACATCGGTTTATGCGGTTGATTGGGACGTGGCGAGCAATATTATCAGATTTGACGCTGCCAGTGGTGCCAGAATCGCTGCGTATCCTACAGGGGTAGGAAACCTATTCTCAATGACCTTTGATGGCACTTATGTTTGGGCGGCGTCCTCGACCAAACTTGTGCGCTTCGATCCGGCGACGACTCAGCTGACCGTCTATGATATTACGGGATCTCCAGGAGCTTGGTCGATGGTCTCAGTGGGAGACTTTATCTACGGCGTATCAGGCACGGGGCTATTTCGGTTTAACAAAACAACACTTACTACTGACACTGTGACCCTTACCGGTGCATCAAGCGCTAGGGGTATCGCGTTTGATGGTTCAAATCTCTGGGTAACGACTGACCAAGCGCCGATGCGGTTAATTAAAGTTAACCCGAGCACTCTGGCGTTTGAAGTAACGACGATGCCTAGTGGTATAGACGGCTCAGAGGGGCTTATCTTTGATGGAACAAACCTCTGGTCAACGATGCGTTATGCCGATGTTTCATCGTTACTTAAGATCCCGGTAAACGATATAGGCGCCGCTACTATAGCTACAGTATCGAGCACGAAAAGCGCAACGCAAGCGATAGCGTTTGATGGTTCCAAGGTCTGGGCAGCTAGCTACACAGCGCCGTCTTCAATCTTTGGAATAGGTAAGAGCTATTGGCCAAGCGATGGGTACTTCTATGGCTGTAGCAACATGTCTGTATCTGCCGCCGATGAGCCTGATATGACCGGTGTTACTTCGATGGCTAATGCTTTCCGTGATTGCTCTAATTTTAACTCTGATATCGGACACTGGGATGTCAGTGGGGTAGAGGTTTTTGATAATATGTTTAGAGGCGCGTCTAGCTTTAGTAACGGCGCTGGATTAAGAGCTGAGCCGATTGATCGTTACCCAGCAGCAGACGCTGCACGAGTATCGGTATCGGCAGGCTACTACAACGGAATAAGGCTTAATGCGGTTAAAGGAGGCTCCGATTCCCTCTATTATTACTATCACGGACGCTCTACGGCTTGGATAAGCAATGTAAGCGGCAAGATAATGCTGACCTACGGTCCTGACTTCCCTAATCTGACCAGGGTGCGTGTCTCTACGACCGGTACTATGCCGGGTGGGCTAGCTACGGATACGGACTACTGGATCATACGTCAGCAGTATGCGGCCTGGGGAGACAAGCGCCCGGCCGGCTTGCTCGCGGCATCCTTAGCCGATGCACAGGCGGGAATCGCTATGAACTACTCCACCGCTGGCACAGGGGTGCTCACTGTATTTGACCCTACAGATAGCGGATGGCAGGTCAGCTCTCCACACAGCCAGTACTGGACTAAGTTCTACGATGATGGCACTCAGATGCGGCCAGTCACTAACAGCTATTGGTCTGTACGGTGGTTCTATCGAGAGATCAGCTCAACAGGAAGCAGGCTTTATTACGTCTCTGGGACCGGTGAGTACGCGACTCAGGCAGAGGCTGAACTTGAGCCGCAGCGCACAGATCTGCCTTCTAAGATAACTAACGAATGCATCTTAGTCGCCAAGACTGTAGTGCTCAGGCATTTTCAGCAGGATTGGACAGTAAGCTTACAGCACGCCTTCTCAAGCCTAGTGTCACCTTCCGGATATATCGGCGGAACTCCGTCAATTAACAACTGGAACGTATCTCAGGCCAAGAGTATGACCGGTATGTTCATGGACTCGAGTACATTCAATCAGCCGTTATCAAATTGGGATGTCAGCCGGGTCACCAATTTTTCAAATATGTTTAGTGCGGCCTACGCGTTCAATAACGAACTGACTGCATGGAACACCTCGAATGGCATCTTGTTTGGCGGAATGTTCGAAAACGCACGGTTTTTTAACAACGGCGACCCAGGCAACAACGGAGCTAAACCGCTGCCATGGAATGTGGCTAAGGGAAGCGACTTTAGTGAAATGTTTATTAGTGCAAATAGCTTCAATCAGGACATCACAAATTGGGATATGCGCAATGCAACCACAATCTATGCGATGTTTGCCTACTCGATTTTCAACAATGGTGATGCGTCAAACTCGCAATCAAAACCACTTACCTGGTATCTCCCTAAGGTAGTCGACGCCAACTATATCTTCTACAGGAGCTTCCATCCATTTAATCAGGATATAGGCTCGTGGTTTGCCCCGCAAAACGGTGATGTGATGCAGGTTAGGGATATGACTCATGGTCTGTGCCATAGAGCCGCAGATAACGGCTCTATCTTTAATAACGGAGGGTCTCCCAATATCAATAACTGGCGCACTCCAAACCTAACTACCATGCTTCAGATGTTTGCTAACTGTTTTCAATTCAATCAGCCGATAGGAAATTGGGATGTAAGTTCGGTAACAAACATGGACGGAGCCCTCCTGGGGACATCCTCATTTAATCAGGATTTAAGCTCTTGGAACACAGGTAACGTCACTAATATGAGCAATCTGTTTAGCGGCGCGACTGTATTCAACAATGGTGAATCGGCGGGGTCTAGCTCTCGGCCGCTACCATGGAACGTTTCAAAAGTGACTAATTTCGGTATAGCCGGCTATCAAAGCGGTATTTTCTCCTTAGCACGATCCTTTAATCAGGACATATCGTCGTGGGACACATCATCTGCTACCACTATGGCCTGGATGTTCTCTAACGCCAGCTCCTTTAATCAAGACATAAGCTCCTGGAACGTATCTAACGTCACTAATTTTAGCAGTATGTTTAGCGGCGCCGTATCCTTTAAGCGAAACCTGTCTAACTGGGCACCAACTGCCGCTGCTGAGTTCGCTGGTATGTTCACTACTACCGACATCAACACCCCAGGCACCACCGACAATTACGACAACTTCCTGCTAAAGGTAGCCTCTGTAACGAATCAGAACACTAAAAGCCTTGGTGGTGGCTCTGCACGATATAGCTTTGCCGGATTGGGTAGCGCTGCCTCAAGTACAGGCCGGGCATTCCTGACCACGGCAACTAACGCTACCCCAAATGCAGGCCGCGGATGGACTATCTCCGATGGTGGCTCAGCCGATTGTACTTTTAGTAGCTCAAGTGGGCTTTTAGTTACCTATTCAGGCGATAGGCCAACATTCTCGCAAGTTGTGTTTAAGACTAACGGCACTCTGCCGACTGGCTTAACCGCTGGCACAATCTATTGGACAGTTCGGGTATCAGCAACAACCGCACGGTTAGCCACCTCACTAGCGAATGCTCAGGCTGGAACAGTGATCTCATTTACCGACGCAGGTAGTGGCACACACTCGGTGATGAATACAGGGCATGTCTTTACCGCTAGTAACTCAAGTGGCAATCTGCTGCTAACCCTTACCACTGGAGGGGATTTAAACTTTAGTGGTCGTGGGGTGCGATTTAGTACGACCGGAGCTTTACCTGCAGGACTATCGGCCGGAGTCGATTACAAACTTAACCGAGTCTCAGCTACCACCTATCGAGTGACCTTAACGACTGTGGCTGCAGTGACGGGGACTAGCTTTATCACCTTCACCGACTCAGGCACTGGTACGCACGAGTTGACCTTGCAGTAGGACCCCTATACTGGCTGCACCCTCATGTCTAAAACGAACAGTTTAAAACTTAAAAGATCAGACTGCCAGATATTACGAAGGAATATCAATTAGGGCATCTCGACCTGCTTTATCATCCCAAGATCCATTTCGTGGTCAAGTCGATTAGCAGACTATCGTGTAGTATAAAGGTCGCGATACGAGTTATAGGCCTAAATATGGCGCAGCTTACTCGTGCTACCAGGTGGCAAAATTTCTTAGTGCATAATCATGCAACCTCAAACAGCAAAACAGGTCGTCCCGACCGCTACTGGTGTAAGTAGCGCGCCCGAGCCTGCGTCAGAGAGTGTTGTAAGGCCGAAGTCTTACGACCAATGCGACAGCATTCGAAGCAGCACAACATTTACGTCAGTGAGCAACAGCTGTGATAATGTGCACCATCCGCAAGCGATGGATAGTCGCTCTACACCGACGGGGATATTTTGCGAAGCTGCAAGTGCCCTGCTACAAGCCACCCTTTTCCTCTCACGCATACTACTGGAGCCATTTCACTCAACTACTTCATTGCTGAATTGCTTATTCTACCCGCTTGGGTTAGTCGGAGCTAAAGATATCCTTAAAAGGATGACTTACGAGATCTCAATGACAAGCCTAACACAGGCTATTGATTTAAGCCCTCACTACGTGAGGCTAGCTGATCAGCGTGAGCGGTATGAACTCGCACAACACTGCCTAGCTTTAGCAATCCACCGCTCAAATCTACACCTTCAACAGCTGTGCTCGCCTAAATATTTCGGAATTGACGAAATCGAACTTAAAAAGAACCTTCTGCGCATGCGTGCGACGTACGGTAGTAATCAAATAAGATTTGGAATTCAAGAGGCGCAGGAGATTAACACCTGCGATGAATCATTCCGAGTTGAAATGCTTGCCAAAGCTCTAGGTCGCAACTCTTTTTCTAAGCAATTTTATAAGGCAATTAATCTTACCCCAGAGAATCGCTTGGCTGCCCACAAGATGCACCTACAGCGACTTGAGAGCGCTCATCTCACATCCCGTCAGAGCTGGATCTCTCAAGCTGAGCAATTAGCAGCCGGTAACCTAGGCGCGAGCAACGAATTTAATCTTCCGGTGGAAATACTCTCGGATTATATGAGACTTATGCCGGAAGAAACCTGCAAAGGAATGTCACTCTTTGGTTATCTCCATCAAGCTGACCGATTTAGATTGGCGCTTCAGGCAGCTAAGCTCGGCTGTCCGGCCGTGTTGAGCCAACTTGGATGCTATGTTTTGAGTCGAGACCAGGAGCTTGAGGTCAAGCAAACCATCCAAGAGACAAATTTAGCGGGAGCTCAAGAGCTCGGGGGAGGTATTGATTTTCCGCTTAAGCAGGATAGCTTTGAGAAGCTTCTGGCAGGTGCCATTCAAAGAGGTCGATGGACTAACGCCCTTTTAATCTATAATATTCAGCAAACCGCTGCAAAAAATCTCAATCATAGTGAGCACCAGGATGTAAATCCTTTCAGCCACAGACATCAACAGATGTCTCGTGAGCTGCCGTTGGAGCTTTTGGGAAGTATCAAAGCCGCCGGCCTTGTTGACGCTTATATGCTCAACTCGCTTGTGGCAGTTCAATCGCTGGGCGTAAAGCCTACTGATAATATCGGCACCAGTCTGCTCCATTTTAGTCGCCAGGACTCCGATTTCTTAATCGGGATACTTAAAACTTACGGTGCTACATTCGGAGGGTCTGTTCTTAACCAACTTACGAAAATCTTTCCTGCTGAATCTAAACTACAAGACGAGCAAAGACGAGTTATCTCTGCCTTTCTGAGTCATGGATTTCGAGGCTTATCGCCTCTTTCCTTCTCGCTATATGAACAAGAGTGGCAACAATCACCAGTTAAAGCAGAAAGGCTGATGAGTAGCTGGAAGGAATCTGAGGGAAAAATCCTTAACGGCACCTCAATCGACCCCTCGCAAATGCAAGATCCGCTCTTTGTGGAACTGGTCTATTCGGCTTTTCGACCTGCAGAAATGACTCTTGAGGATACCAAAAACGCATTACTTAGAAACAGAGACCACAATCAGCACTGTATAAAATTCACCGCACCCACCGATGGATACCATGTCACCGCAAACAGATCGACTCCCGACAGGCACTTTGCGACAACTCATGCGCTCTATCAGCCGCTACAGCACCTGATACAAGCTAAAAGCTTAGATCCTCTTAGTCCGGCTGAATTGCAAAATCTTTTAATCAGAGCCTTACTTTTGGATTTAAGTATCCCCCGAAACCAGCGCTGGAGACTACTCCATTCTCTATGCTGCAATGTAAAGGATGAAACGCTAGCTGATGTATTTAATGATTTGCACCTTCTTATTTCGGAAGATGAAAGTAGCAAACCGAGCCTCGAGCAGCAGCTTCATGGCATTACGCTAATGAGCACCCTGCTTGAAAAAACCTTCCCCCAGATGCTCGAAGACGCGCTAAGTGATGGTGTGATAAACAAAGTAACGCCAAAGGAAAACAAGCTTCAGCAAACTACGCGTAGGATTCTCAGAATGGGCGAAACGTCGGCACTTGCACAAAGTGAGATCCGTCTGGCCATTCAAGTTCAACTTAGCAAACTGTTTGACGATGTAATTCGCGCCTTAAATGCTGAAAGGCGTACGATTCAACGGCAGATAAACCGCAACCAAATGCACCTATTTTTGATTCTCACCAAAAACTTACCATCTTATCTCGGGCGTGCTAGCGCTCATCTTTGCTCCGCCGAATGCGATCAAAGTTGGGCTAGTGAAAACTTTCTCCAAATGAATTTAGTTGACAAGGATAAACGGCGAATAGTCGGCAACGTCCAGCTACACTGTTTTACCGATCCCAACAATCAGCCTGCCGTGCTCGCCCGTATCAATCCTACTTCAAGTGTACTTAAATTAGTTGACCCCCAATCACTGGCAGATTCAATGATAGAAGCTCTGCGGAATTTTTGCTTGCAGAACAATCTAGGGCTTTACTTGCCAGATCAGCAGCACGAGGAAAAGCTCCTGACCAATCGGACAGATTTTCTGGTTCATCTACAGGCTTTTTATGGAGGGTCTATTAGCTGCAATGTCTGGCTCTTTAAAACTTACTTCTGTCGCAAAGCATTCAGGGTCAGCCTCAGCAAGTGAACGCCATGCGATGCCATAGCTTACTGCTATTCACCATCATTTCCGTGAAGCGTTGATTTAAACCCAGCCTCATTTATTTTTTAAAAAAATGAATGAGAATTGCTAGGCGAGCGCAATCTTGGCTGTTCCCTTGATCTTCATGTGCCAAGATTGCGCTCGCCCTGCTATTGCAAGTGATTTTTCAAAAATCACTCGCGCAGGTTTTATCAATCAGGGCTACGGACGTAACCAGTGGCATGTGTAGCCATCCGGATGCTTCTGCAAATAGTCTTGGTGGTACTCCTCAGCGCGATACCACTCCCCCGCAGCAACCACCTGAGTGACGATCGGCTCGTTCCATTTACCAGCAGCGTTGACCTCGCGAATGACTGACTCGGCCACCTTTTTTTGCTCAGGTGAATTAAAAAATATCGCCGAACGATACTGAGTTCCCCGATCGTTACCTTGACGATTCGGCGTTGTTGGATCGTGAAGTCTGAAAAAATACCGCAACAGGTCAGCATATGAAAGCACTGAGGTATCAAACTCCACACGAATACTCTCGGCGTGACCAGTGGCCCCGGTTGATATTCTCTCATATGTCGGATTAGGAACCTGGCCTCCGGTGTAGCCAACCTCAGTTGCAAGCACCCCCGGCAGCTTACGGATTAGCTCCTCTACCCCCCAAAAGCAACCACCCGCAAGCATTGCAACCTCCCTTGAAGGGGTGAGAGCGCGATCACTTTTGGCTGATGCATCGCGCGAAAACAGAGCAGCATACTCTCCGTAGCCTTCAGCTTGTAATCGGTCAGCGGGGATGAATCGGAGCGCAGCCGAATTGATGCAGTAACGTAATCCAGAGGGGCCAGGGCCATCGGTAAATACATGCCCCAGGTGCGAGTCCGCCCCCACCGACCTAACCTCGGTACGCACCATTCCGTGACTCTTGTCGGACCGCTCGGCAACTACTGACGGCTTGATTGGCTTGGTAAAACTTGGCCATCCAGTGCCAGAATCGAATTTGTCTGCTGAACTAAAAAGGGGCTCACCCGAAACAACATCTACGTAGATTCCTGCTGAATGGTTATTCCAGTACTCGTTGTTAAACGGAGGCTCAGTGCCACATTGCTGCGTTACTTGATACTGCATCGGACTAAGCCGCTGCTTTAAATCCTCCGCACCACCCTTCTTCGACTCGGCCATACTCTGCTCCTGCACAACCAACAGTATACTACACAAAATGAGCGCGCCTAGGCGCATCATCCTGACGCACGTATCAAACTCCAAACTACTTTTTCTTGTTATCATTACTTTCAACGGGAACCAGAACAAACGGCGCGGCCTCCGCGCCGTTGGGAGACTCTATCCCTGTTTGACGCTCCAAAAGCGCGGTTAATTCATGATTGATTTTCTGGCTAATCATGCGAGCTATATGCAACGAAGTGCTATCTTCCTTATCTCCTATCCGACCAGCAAGAGCCTCTGAAACACCCTCAACACAGATGCGCTCAACTGCTCGCCGCAGATCAACTAACTCAGGCTGAAGCTCTATTTTCTTCCTCCACCTCTCAAATTGCATTAAACCGTAGTCAATCACGATCTCCGCGTCCTTCGCCGCAGCTTCACGCAGAGCCCTATTTTCAGACGCTACTGCGGCCAGGTCGTCGATGTTGTAAAGGTAGATATCATCAAGCCGCGCTAGGTCTGACGCAAAGTTCCTTGGCACACCCAGATCAATCAAAAATAGAGGCCTACCTGCACGACGCGCCGCTACTCCGGTCGTACCCACTACAGGGCGGTCGATACTAATGGAGCCAATAACTATATCTGCACTCTCAAGAACACGATCTAGGTCTCCTAGTGAAACAGCCATTCCTCCAAACCGTTCGGCAAGCTCTGCCGCACGCTCCAGGGTGCGATTTGCCACAACTATCTTTTTGCAGCCGTGTGAGCATAGATGCAGCACCGCTAGCTCCGCCATCTCTCCGCTACCTATAACCACCACCGAGACATCTGCGAGATCTGCGAATATCTGCTGAGCCAATCTTACTGCAACATAACTGAGGGATACTCCATGACTTGAAACATCTGTATGTGTACGCACTTTCTTGGCCACATGGAAAGCGCTCTGAAAAAGATGGTGAAGATGAGCGCCAACACTGCCTCGCTGTACCGCTTGCTGGTAAGCGCGCTTTACCTGCCCAAGTATCTGGGCCTCTCCGAGCACCATGGAATCAAGGCTACTGGACACCCTGTATATGTGGCGCACCGCTGTAGCATCTCGATACTGGTAAAGCGCCTCCTGAATACTACTTGGAGCTCCGAGCAGCGACTCAAAGAAAGCTTTTATGCCACCCCCATCACCCCCTACTGATACGATCTCAAATCGATTGCAGGTCGATAGAACTGCTGCTTCACGAACCAGCCCCTGCTTGACTAGGGTATCGGCGATCGCTTCAGGCTGTGGGGCTGCTTGAGTAAGCTTCTCACGCCATTCTACGCTTAGTGTGCGGTAGCTTACTCCGGTTACCAGCACACTTGGGTCGTAAGGAGTTGCAATCTCTGTATGTGGTGCGCCGTGACTCATACAACCCTAAGACCATATTGAAACGTGAGTTGTTCGACCCGCAAGGGCTAGCACCACAAACACCGAAAGGAGAAAAGAGCCCGCCACCAGCACTGTAAGTCGCGATATTCTGCGAGGCGACCAATTTAGCACCAAACGCACAAATAAGATTACTGCCAGCAGCACCCAGACCACTATCCCAGAAAGAACTGATGTGTCTGCCGTGAACACCGATTTCCGCTCCATAACTGCCCACAACCCACCACTAACGATGACTAATGAAATAGCGACGAAACCGATCCTTACTAGCTGGGTATTGAGTCGATCAAGTAGCTGCAAGCTGACGCCACCGACTTCAAGAGCCAGAGATGTGCGCCTCTTAATTCGACGCTCAACAACGAGAAATGCCAAACTTACTGCCAGCGCCAATACCAAACTTACAACTGATACTAATGCGGGAACCCCGTGCAGCAGTGACACCATCAATCCCTGCCGAGATGATAGCTCGACCTGATCAATCAGGGATGTTGTATCCTGATGAAGAAGGTACGATGAGCTACCCATGAAAAGAACGATCGCCGAGGTGATAAAAGCTCCAAGCATTGGATAGTCGAACCAGCGCCGAAACGCCAACAAGACCAGGGCTAGCAGCCACGACACCCACAGAAAATAATCAGCGCCATTCTCCAGAACCAGAAATCGAGGATCACGCAACACCAGACCGATCGTTACTGAGTGCAAGGCAAATGCGAGCGCGCAGCACAATGATGCGGCACGCTTTAGCCGACCAGTGCGGCTTGGTCGCCAGAGTTGAAGCAGAAAGAGCACCGTGCCCACCAGGTAGAGACTGATACTGCAAACAGCGGCTAAGTGCGTCATGAGCTATAATCCTTAACAAGCCCAACCAACCGTTCAACATTCTCTACAGGCGTATGGGGAAGAATTCCGTGCCCAAGATTAAACACGTGCCCTGCTGAAAGACCCTTTGCATCCTCAAGGATTGCTCTTACAGAGCTAGCTACATACGACCAGTCACCGGTTAATATCTGTGGGTCAAGATTGCCTTGCAACGGCACCGAACGTCCGAGCAAACCCTGCGCCTGGGCCAACGACAACCTCCAGTCAACTCCAAATGCCGTGACATCGAGTTTAGCGAGTCTCGGAAACAATCCAGCGACACCGGTAGCAAAGAAGATCAGCGGCACATCGGTGCGCCTGCGAACCTGCTGCACTAGCGAGATGAGATAAGGCTCAACAAAGGTGTCGTACTCTCTAGGACCGACAAAACCGAGCCAGGAGTCAAATATCTGAAGCGCCTGACATCCGGCATCAACTTGCGCCAGCAGGTAGTCAGCCGATAGATTTGCAAGTTTGGATTGGAGGAGGTGCCACGTCTGAGGATCTTTGGTCATCATCCCCTTTGTGTGCTCAAGGTCACCTGGACTGTGTCCCTCAATTAGGTAGCTAGCAAGAGTAAATGGCGCCCCGCAAAATCCGATCAGTGGTGTCCTACCACCAAGTTCGCGTACCACTAGTTTAATGGCCTCCAGGGTGTATCCCACGTTTTCAGCGGGCTCTGGAACTCTCAGCCTCTCTACGTCGGCGCGACTTCTGACCGGATTATCGATCACCGGCCCCTCGCCTTTACGAAAGTCTAGCTGCGCGCCCATACCGATCAGCGGTGTGAGAATATCTGCAAAGATAATCCCTGCATCGAGCGCAAAGCGCCTCAGCGGCTGGAGCGTAACCTCGCACGCTAGCTCTGGCGTCATAACCATCTCTAACATCGAGTGGCCCTCGCGCAAGGCTCTGTACTCCGGAAGGTAGCGCCCTGCCTGCCTCATCAGCCATAGCGGGGTCTTTGCATCACGCTCCCCTTTTAAGGTTTTAAGAAATAATGACACTGCACACCACCCTAATTACTCTATCACAAAGCAGGTTTTCCAGAGCTACACCTGCCGCTTTAGCTCTGCTGATTCTTCGGAACTAACACCTCTTGGCCTCCCATGTATGGACGTAGCGCCTTAGGAATAGCAACTGAACCATCGCTGTTTTGATGGTTTTCAAGGAGCGGAATCAAAATACGAGGGGACGCAATGCAGGTGTTGTTGAGCGTATAGCAGAAGACATTACGCCCACTATCATCCTTGTATCGCGTGTTCAATCGTCGCGCCTGAAAGTCATAGAACGATGAGCAGCTGTGAGTCTCCCCGTAAGCTTTCCGCGACGGCATCCAGCCCTCGATGTCGTGCTTAAACACCTGCCCTTGGCCCATGTCGCCGGTGCACACATCCACCACTCGGTACGGTATCTCAAGCATCTGCATCACAGCTTCGGCATTCCCAAGCAGCTCATAGTGAAAGCGCAGGCTCTCTTCCGCATCGGCGCGGCATAGCACCACCTGCTCTACTTTATAGAACTGATGAACACGGTAGAGTCCGTAAGTGTCCTTTCCATAAGCTCCAGCTTCACGTCGATAGCACGGCGAATATCCCGCGTAGCGCTTAGGAAGCTCTTCTGCCCTAAGAATCTCATCGGCGTGATACGAAGCCACAGGAACTTCAGCGGTTCCGATCAGATGAAACCCAGCATCTCGTTCGTCTAAGTGGTAGGCCATCTCCTCACCACCTGGGAAGTACCCTGTTCCCACCATCGCCTGATGCGTAACGATATGCGGCGGGTCCATCAGGGTGTATCCCTGTTTATATAGGTGATCCATGGCCAGGCTCATCACGGCGTGCGATAACCTGGCGCCGTCACCCTTTAAAAAGTAACTCCGCGCTCCAGCGATCTTCACCCCTCTCTCAATATCGAACAGGTCGAGAGCCTTTGAGAGCTGTACGTGGTCGCGCAATTCAAAAGTCGGGGTGACTATCTCGCCCCACGAACGCACCGGACGATTCTCTGAATCGTCTTTACCGATCGGCACCGCTGCCAGAGGAATTGATGGAATAATAAGCTGCGCCTTGTTCCAACGTTCCTCAATATCTTTCAGTGCGCCGTTTGCTTCTTTGAGTTGCTCGGCAAGCCGCTTCATCTCAGAGAGCTTCTGCTCCTTCTCCTCACCCTTTAGTTTAGGAATCTCTTTACTTACTGCGTTCTGTTCTGCCCTCTTACTCTCAACATCTGCGCGCACCTTGCGGTATTCCGAATCAAGAGCAAGAAAATCACTCACGCTGAACTTAATTCCTTTAATGTCGCAAGCGCGTTGATACTCATCCGGTCTCGCCCGGAGGTCGTGAAGATCGATCATAAGCTTTACCCTTGGTACACTGGAGACCCTGACATGTTAGCTAAAGTGACGTTTTTTATCAATTTTTCGGATAGTCATAGTGCCGATAAAGTCTTGCTCAATGGCCATAAGCACCCGAAATCCCCCCTCTCTTTAACCGAGCAATCAGCGTGTCGGTCCCTGCAGAACCGCCACTACTCCCGTCTCGGAGTGTTCTCGGGCTTCCTGCCACACAGGGAGCCCGGCGCTCTTTAGAGCTTGCGAGGTAATTGGCCCTACTGAAACTACCTTGTCAGTGCCCAGCGAAGCGCCAAATACACCGACGGCCGCACGAACTGCCGATGGGCTCATGAAGATTACAACCGTCTCAGCATCAACAAAGGATCGATAGGTCGCAAGGGCCTCCGTTGTTATATGCTCTGGTTTCAACTGGTAGGTTTCAATACCGTGGGCTTGGAATCCAAGAGAGCCCAAAGTGGGGGCAAACAGGTCGCGACCGTCAGCAGATTGCGGAACGATTACACTCTGATCACTCCTTAGCCGCCCGGCAAACTCTCTGGCGAACTCCTCAGCCACAAAAACCGTGGGAATAAAGTCGGGGGCACGACCAAAACACTCTCTCACCGCATCCGCTGTACCACTACCCTGAGCAGCTATCTTAGCTTGAGCAGTCGCCTCTGCTAATGGGGTATCTCGCCCTACTAGGTCGCTCCACACCCAAACTGCTGTCGGCGACAAAAACGCTAGCCAAGCCCCGTTGGGATTCGCTAACTTCGCTTCAATCAGTCGCTGATTGTCAACTGATAACGCGATCGGTGTGCAGCGGAGCAACGGCAACTCCAGAACCTGGTAGCCTCTATCTGATAGTTGCTGTGCCAGCTTTCGCCCCCCTGCATAAGGGCCTGCCGGCCTAGTAATTACTACGCGACGAACCATAACTATCTCCGCAGCTCCGCAAACCCATCGCTTAACGCCCTAGCTGCCATCGCCGCTCCGAGTTCCGCCGCGTGTGCAACAGAAGCCTCTCCTCGTACCTCGATCACCCTACTACCGTCCGTTGCAAGGCACCGCCCGCGAAATGCAACCTGTTGCTCAGCGCCGCTCCCCAGAACCTTAGCATATGCCGCCACAGGCGTATTGCACCCAGCACCTAGCGCTGCTAGAAAGGTCCGCTCCGCTGAAACCGCATGCGCTGTCTCCGGATGATGTAGAACTTGCAGCATCTCGAGCAACTCTGCATCACCGCTACGACATTCCACACCAAGCGCACCTTGTCCCGGTGCTGGAAGTATATTTTCAATCGACACTACTTCTGTGGCCTGCGCCTCTAGTCCAAGCCTAACCAAGCCAGCGCGAGCAAGAATCGTCGCATCGTAGCTACCATCAGGTGCAAGCGTCTTGCGGATCCGAGTATCCACATTCCCGCGTATGTGCTCCATCTTGAGGTCCGGGCGAAGACGCAGCAGTTGAGATGACCGACGCAAACTCGATGTACCCACTACTGAACCAATCGGTAGATTGTTAAGAGCATGACCATCTCGCGATATGAGCACGTCCTCAACTACCTCGCGCTGCGGAATCGCGCCTAAGGTAAATTCAGCACCAAGCACGGTCGGCAGATCTTTTAGTGAGTGGACTGCTAGATCGATCTCATCAGCCAGCAGAGCTTGTTCTAATTCAGCGGTAAACAAACCCTTACCCCCAATTTCAGGCAGAGCTAGCTGTGCATCTTGCGTTTGATCACCTCTGGTAACGATCCGTTTAAGCTCAATTTTAAGGTTGGGGAAATGCTCAAGTAAACGCGACTTTATGTATTCGCTCTGCCAGAGTGCTAGGGCGCTTTTGCGGGTTCCTATGATAATAGATCTTCTCATGGCGAGTACTATAGCATTTAGGCTATGGCGCGACAGGGTGTCGCAATAGGAGCTATTAGTCGGCTACTATTCGAGCAGAACATATTGAATTTACGTAACTACTCAGCAAATGCAGCTACTGTAGCACCGCCCCTATTAAGGGGCGGCTTTGCGGAGCAACGCGGGGTGGCAAAATTAACTGCTCACCAAATATAGGATACCCCCGATCAGGGGATGACAAGAAATAATGATCTACGAAATAGCGATCATTAAACTTGAAGCATGAACTACAACCTTTAAGACCGGTGAGTAGTTACGAAATTACCGACACTTAAATATCAGGTACTATCAATCAGTTAGGCCATGCCAAGACGAAATCGGCTGCTTTCGTTTAGTGGCTGGCCGAGACGCCCGATACTCTGCTTGATGGGCAACCTAGACATCATCAGAATTATTCCGCTGGTTTTCACTTTGCTTGGTAGCTTCATAGGTCTGGTACACGCACAGCCTGAGAAAGCGATCGGCAGAGGTGCTGTTGTCAGCATCCGTGGCTCCACATCTTCGGTCAGGGCTTTTAGCAGCGATCTCTCCCAGGCCACCGCGCTCAAGCGTGGATTTATGTTGCGCAAAGTTGCCCCCGGAACATTTCACGTGAATCTTGAGCTTCCCTCACTTCTCTCCAAAGCTGCTCAAGAGCGCGTGAAGCCCAGGGCATACGCTCGAAAAGAGAATTTATGTAAGCGCGCAAAGATGAGAAGACTACTGGCATCTCTAAAGCAGCGCGCTCGTTGCGAGCCAAACTGGGCATATTATGCTTCGGTCACCCCCAACGACCCGAGCTACTCCCAACAATACGCAAGCTCATTCCTCTCACTGCCCGATGCCTGGGGCAGTACAACTGGCAACAACAATCTGATCGCTATCGTGATCGATTCGGGGGTGCAATACACGCACCCTGATTTAGCAGCTAACATGTGGACTAATCCGAGTGAGATCGCTTCAAATGGAATTGACGACGACGGCAACGGTTACATCGATGATGTCCACGGAATTAATGCAATCAACGGCTCCGGTGATCCGATGGATGACGACGAGCACGGGACGCACTGCGCCGGCATTCTCGGGGCTCAAGGCAACAACGGTATCGGGATCTCTGGAGTCGCATGGAACGTCAAGATAGCAGCTGCTAAATTTCTTGACAGTGAGGGCTCAGGCTTTCTCTCGGATGCGATTGAATCGATTAATTATGCTATCAGCCTCAAGCAGGCGGGAAACAATATAGTTGTCAGTAACAACTCCTGGGGCGGCGGAGGCTACAGCGCATCTCTGTACTCAGCGATTCAGCAATCGATATCGGCCGGGATCCTTTTTGTTGCGGCTGCTGGCAACAGCTCTAATGATAACGATCAGTATCCTACCTATCCTGCCAGCTATAATCTCTCTGGGGTTCTGTCAGTTGCATCAACCAACGGAAGTGGTGAACGTTCATACTTTTCTAATTACGGCGCTACCTCTGTGGATATCGCCGCGCCTGGTAGTAACATCTACTCCTGTCTACCGACCAACACCTACGGGCTACTTAGCGGAACATCAATGGCAGCGCCTCAAGTCGCGGGAATTGCACTGCTTGCTCAGTCTGCATGTCATGGCTCACTAACGACATCGCAGGTCAAAGATGCAATCCTCAATTCAGGGGTTACCTACGCGGCGCTCAGCGGGCTGGTAAGCACTGGTGCGATCGCTAATGCTGCCAATGCAGTTACAGCAGCAAGCGCTATCTGTGATGCTGGCCCATCACCAACTAATACCCCTGCAGCCACCGCGACCCCAACCTCAACAGACACGCCCGTATCGTCTGAGCCCACAGCCACCCCGGAACCAGACCCAACCACTCCAGTGCCTCCAACACCCACCCCTAGCCAGGGGAACGGAACCGGATCGCCACGACGGCTTACTGTTAGCTTCAATCCGGATCGAAAACTGGGGCCGTCCACACCGCTTTTGGTTAACATTAGCGGAGGCGGCACCTCTAGCACGGCTTCCTTACAGCTCTTTGGTAAAGATAGGCAGCGGCGCTCGTATTCCTGCCCTGAGGCTCAGGCTCGCCTTGTAAACGGCACCGCTAACATCTCGCTCATGCTCCCTCAGGGAGTTCGTTTCTTTCAATCGTTGACTATCGTTGCGACAACAACTCGGTCAAACGCCCGAGATTCCGCATCTATTTTTGGCTCTACCAAACCTAGAAACTATGCCTTCGCGAAACGGGAGTTCTTGCAGGTTTGCTCGATACTGACCAAGGCCGCTCGGAAATAATCCACAAACTGGGTATCTGAGCGAAATCTCTTGCCAGATACTGCTCAGGGGCGCTACAAGGGGAGTGTTGAAAAATCCATTTGGAGGCTAGATATGGCATTTGAACTGAAACCACTCCCGTATCCGAGCGACGCTCTTGAACCACACATCGACGCGCGCACCATGGAGATTCATCACGGCAAACACCACGCTACCTATGTTACGAATCTCAACAACGCCCTTAAAGATCAGCCGACCCTTGCCAGCAAGAGCCTTGAGGATATCTTAGGCCACCTCGATACAGTGCCAGAGGCGATTCGCACCGCTGTTCGCAACAACGGCGGTGGACACTGGAACCACGACCTCTTCTGGAAGCTAATTACCCCTGAAGGTAGCGATACGCCAACCGGCGCACTAGCCAAGGCTCTGGACGCAGCATTTGGCAATCTGGATGAATTCAAAGCCAAATTCAAAACTGCAGCGCTTGGTCGATTTGGTTCTGGTTGGGCGTGGCTTGTTGCAAACAAGGATGGTTCTTTAGCTATTACCTCCACTCCGAATCAGGACAATCCTTTGATGGAGGGTAAATACGCGATCATCGGACTAGACGTCTGGGAGCATGCCTACTATCTGAACTATCAGAACCGACGCGCAGATTACGTAGACGCATTCTGGAACGTACTCAACTGGGACGTTGTGGCATCGCTTTACGACGCTCGGCCGGTTAAATAAACCCAGCCTACCAGCGCTGCGCTGCTGCGCTAAGCAGATACAGCACTACTCCGATCAGGCCTCCAACAATAGTGCCGTTTATACGGATGTACTGAAGGTCGGCTCCTACCTGCTCTTCAAGCTTGCTCACCAGGGTCTTTGTATCCCAGCCATCTATCGTTTTTGAAATCAGGTCCGCTACAAAGGTACTGTCATGACCCACGAGCGTACTCAAGATATTGCGAATGAAGCGGTTGAGTTTGCGCTGCAACGCATCAGATGCAGAGAGTGTATCTACCAGATTTTGCAAAACACGCTGCAATGAGGCCAGCAGCAACGAATCACGCTTTTTAATATCGGCGTCTATACCGGCCAGGAAGGCATCGCGTACCGTACCAATATACTCGCGAAAAACATCGCTACCGAGGAGCACTCGTTTAAATTCCTCGCTCTTGCTTTGCAGCTCTTGCGAGGTTTCTAGCCGTACAATCAAGCTGTAGAGCGCGTTCAGTAGTCTCTGCCGCAGTTCGTGATTCTTATTAGCTAGAGCCTCAGTTAGTGTTTGCTCTGTCTTTGTGGCGATTGCGTCAAAAATCTTACGATCGACAAATTCCGGAACAAACCATGGCGTTGCCTGCCTTAGTTGATAGCGAAACCACAGTTGATTGGACCGAAAGAGACCTTGTAACTGTTGAATAACTTCATCGAGCAGCAACTCGTGTAGCTGATTCGAAGTTAGGGTGCGAAGCACTCGTGCTCCACTGCGAGCCAGATCTGTGCGCTTAATGACATCCTCTACCTGTTGATTCAGAAACGACTTAATCTCCGCATCGTTTGCTATCTCTAGAAGCTGCGGAACGAGCGCTCGGACGCGTTGTACAATCCTTTCACGATTAGCTGGATTCTGCAGAAAGCGCGCAAAACTTCCCGATATATTAATCACTTGACCCTCAAGCACCTCCTCGGTGAGAAAGTTTCGCTGGACAAACATACCTAAACTCTTACCGATCCGCGCCTTGTTAGCCGGTATAATCCCTGTGTGCGGGATCGGCAACCCAAGCGGCCGTCGAAAGAGAGCTGTAACAGCAAACCAGTCTGCAAGAGCGCCAACCATGGCAGCCTCTGAAAATGCGCGCAACACTCGCAGCCACTCGCTATCAGCTCCGATGTAGACCGTCACCCCAAAGATACACGCCATTACGACGAGCAACCCGGTTGCGACCCACCAAATCTGAGTGCCCTTACCCGGATGCGAGTAGCTATCTTGTGATATACTGCCCGTATCACTCATATCTGTGTTTACTCCGGCGTCAATCGGATTATTTGCGGTGGCACAAGCATTGTGCTCCTGTTGCCGTGAAGCCGCCCCCTGAACACTATTACTTAGCCCCTGCTCGTCCGCGCCCTTAGCGAGCACATCCTTCTCCAGCGGTTCCCCCATGACCTTTTCCCTCCCATCGTCTCAGCGGTGTGGTTAAGCCTAAAAAGAGCAGTTACGGGTCTCAAAAGGACACCCTGTTGCATGTTATGATATTTTGCCTGCAAATTTGTTGGCCTAACGCCAAATTCCTAAACGTATCCAAAGGACACGGCAGAGGTTTTTGTTGTTTATTGCGAGCTCTTAATCACTATAAATCATTGCGGAGATAAATAAAGAGGCGCTGCCAGAGGGTAGTAACGCGAAAATGACGGAACAAAAAGGGCTAACTGTTGATTGTCAAACACCTTGGCAAACAGGTCTGGTCGACCAGCAAATCTTTCATAACGGTTGCGGGCACTTGGGCTAGCAGCTGCTACTCCAGATGGGGTCACAAAAAGCTCTAGCTTGAGCCCCATCATACGATGGTAAGCCTGCTCCGGGTCCTCAATCCGACACAACTGCAGATCCGCTGAACCAACGGCCTCGGCATACCGCGGAAGACCTATCTCCGAGGAAACTGACAATTTACCATCATGGTCGCATGCCTCAACGATCAAAGGTGTTGCCGATATCCGTTGCCGCATCCACTCTCCCAACTGCTCACTTCCAGCTACTTGAGCTTCGGCGAACATAGCAGCCAGAGGCTTGTTTCTAATATCACACGCCACATTTAGCAGATACACCGCCGGTACGATCGCAATGAGGACGCCTACCAGAGCCATATTCGATCGACGCGCCAGCAAAACGATCAAAGAGTAGAGTGCTGCAGCAGCCAGCCCTCCAATTATAAAAAATGAGATCTGAAGTGCCGTTGATGTCGGCGCACCTGCCACCTTTAACAGCCATCCAAGAGCGAATCGATCAGCTAAGACCGGTGAAATGCGCTGCCCAGGCTGCAGCAGGTCCCACGGACGATTCTCATCAGTTCTCATAAGATACGAGAGGTATGCTGCATCGACACGATCACTTAGCCCTAAAACTGCTGTGTCAGAGTGACGCATAACTTCGGCAACTACTCCACCCACGCAGATTGACAGCAGCACAGCCAAGCCATGCGTCTTAGCGACTTCCACCACTCGACTCCGTGTGGATTCACGCAAGATCAACTTTAATGCTGCCAGAACCATCAGGAGCAGTACGATGAAGCTTCCGCCGGTAGCCGTCAGGGGAACCACTCGGAGTGCGCTAAGTCCCCAGCCTATAAAGGCTGCACCGACCACGCCCAGCAACATGCACAAACCTAAACCTCCATCGGGAAAGAAAGATAGGCCGCGCCCCACCACTATCCAGGCGCTAAAACCGAGCAATACGGCGATAGCCAACGCTTTGACATAAAAATTCCATTCGGGCCGCCAAAGCCGCTCTGTTGGCACCCAACCGCCTGTATCCATCAGTAGCATCTCATTCATCGATGGAAGCGGCTCGTACTGCTGTACGTTTTTAATACGCTCGATAATCTGCTCAGCAGACAGCCGCTGCTCATTCTTGAAAATGACTACTTTAGGATGGTCGTAAACAGAGAAGCTCTCGTCTGCCAGGTCATCGTTAAAAGTAAATCCGAGTATCGTTGGACGATTCTTCGTGGTGTGCACCAGCTTGAATCCGATCTTCTCAGCCCACAGCAATCGCAATAGCGCCGTTGTGTTAGGATACTCATCAGGTATGCGAGGGATTGAATCTACAGCCCGCGGCGTTGCAAAAGTTATATAATCGGCACCGGCGATGCGATTAACGATCATCCCGATCATCTGCGCGGTATCGCGCTCGTAAAGTGGTAGCTCATACTCGCGACCGTTCATCTGGTATATGGCTGTGTCCTTACCAGGTATACCAACGGGAACTTTGTCATCCCAATGCGGGCTGACGATGCGACTCCCAGCCGGCACATTCGCAAATATCCACTGAGAAGCAACCTTGTACGGATGCTCCATACGATACAGTTGGATGAAAGCTATCGCGTACACCACACAGTATGCGACTACACCGGTCAGTATCACTGACCCTAACCTGCGCTTGATAGTTTTAAAGAGCTCCATGCCGGTATGATTCACCGTTCCGGTGAATTTGGCGAGCCCAGATTTGGTACTTTTTCGTTTTTCGCGTAACGCTACGGTCGCTGCATTTGCTGAGTAGTCGTAATTCCTGAAACTCACCTGTTAAGGCTCCCTATTGATAAAAAGCCGGTTGTCGGCCCAGCATGAACCGGGTAGTTTTGGGGTATGGCTACAAGTACATTCGGCACCAAAAAACCCGGCATCTGCTGGCTCGTCTCCAAAAGATGGGATATCGCCATCCTCTTGGCGATTATCGGCATCGCCCTCGGACTACGCTTGACCGGGCTACATCACGCGATCGGTACTCACCCCGATGAGCGACACATGGTACAGGTGACCTCTCAGCTAGAGACAAACCGAATGAACCCCAAATCCTTTGCCTACGGCAGCTTCTCGTTCTACGCTGCTTGGGGTTTTGCACGGATCATCAAACCGTTTTGGCCACACGTGGCTACGTATGATGGACTCTTTTTGGCAGGGCGTGTCTTTTGTATTTTAATGGGCACTCTGGCGGTAGGGCTATCCTACTACTTGGCTGTTTTACTCTATCGTAAATCGTTGGTGGGGCTGATCGCCGCGCTTTTTCTCGCCTTGAATGTGTTCCACCTTCAGCTATCGCGCTTTTTCACAAGTGACATAACACTAACAACCCTAGCGCTTATTTCGCTGATCGCTCTTGTGCGCGCCCACGAATGTGGCAGTCTCCGCTCGCACCTAATTTTTGGCGCCTGCGCAGGACTAGCAACGGCGACCAAGATTAGCTCGGCCTTTCTCTTTGTTCCTCTCGGGTTCGTTATTGCCATTTCGGTAACCCGGGATTGGCTGGCGTTTAACAACTGGGAGCGACCGCTTAAATCGTTCGGCGTAGTGTTGCTCAATACGATCCTCCTAGTTATTACCCTCAAGCTTATTTACTGGAAAGGCTACCCACGAGTGCTCGGCTATCGGGTCTCTGAAACAGCCTGTATTGTTCCTCTGGCGATCCCCTTTCTTGCTCTTACCGCGCTTCTTCTACGAAGGCTATGTCAGCCCCTTTCGTACCTCTTTGCGGCGCTCAGTTTAGGAGTGCTTGTTTTCGTGATCGCTGAGCCATATGCCATCCTCGACTTTCAAACCTTTCAACACCACACTCGCGAGCAAACCAGCATGGTGCGGGGCTATTGGCGTCCGCCCTACACAATTCAATATGCCCACACTGTGCCGTACCTCTACCATTTAAAGCAGATGTTGCTCTACACCATGGGCTGGCCGTTGTTCATCGTATCCTCTCTGGGTATCGCCGTTGCATGCATTCGTGTTTGTCTTGAGACGCTAGACAAGATACTCAGGCGTGAGTTCCTCTCTAAGCCGATCTCTTCGGAGGTCATACCGCTAATATTTATCGCTGTATTCTTCATAGCAACAGGATACTTTCAGGTTAAGTTTCCGCGCTATCTGATGCCGCTTTACCCCGTGGCTTTTATCTTCGCTGCCTCTTTATTCCGCAACGCATCTAAAAGAAGCGGCACCTAATCCAGCCAATTGCGGTGTCAAAGCCTGCGTGAGCAATTATTGAAAAAACAGGTGTAATGGCTCGGTTTATAACCCTAAGAGGCTATGGTTGGGATATATAGCGTTCTCCAAAAGTCCGTAGCGAAATCCCGAGTTTTGGAGAACGCTATCGATTCGCGGATGCGAATCAAAACAACAACCTATAGTGATGTCCAGCAAAAGCCTTGCCAGTTTTACTGGCACGGACTTTTGCAC